>NZ_JBFBIK010000094.1:0-9374 GCF_040685555.1 Sphaerisporangium sp. NPDC088356 | reverse complement strand
GTGAGGAGCTGGATGCGGACACCTGCATTCGGCCAAGGTGCGCAGCGGGCCCACCGCAGGCGGTCAGCGTGATGCTCGACAGCCCCACAAGGAGAGGCATCCACCCGCGCATTTCAGCTCCCGCTCACCATCGACAGCGCTCGACAGATTCTACGATGCGCAGGCCGCTCTTGTGGCCGGGCTGCTCCTCGTATGGGGTTCTCCAGGACATTTCGGCACGTTCCCATCTCCTTCGGACTATCACCACCCTATCGGGCGGTATGTCCGGAATCCCTGGAGCACCTCACCGCCAACTGGTGGCTGACTTCATCATCAGCGCGGCCCGTTTCGAACGAGGCCGGGATCGAGCAGAAGAAGCGTGACCTATCCCAGGCCGACGCGGGACCCCGTGAGAGGACCTCCTCTTGGCGACGCCCGGGCCTTGGGCATTGGACGGTATTGGATTCCCGGTTCCGCTGACTCAGGCTACGGTCATCGTCACGGGTCCCGCCGACGCTCACGCCTGAACCTCCGGCGACGCCCAGCAACAAGATCACATCTTCTGGATCGTCTGACCGGCAGCCCCCGAGATCACGGCCAGTAAATCCATCACGAAATCGGCATCAAACCCTTATTTCTGCGGCGATGCCACTCCGGACGAGTGCGGCTGATCTGCAAGGTCATCGGCTCGCTCGGGCGATGACCTCCTCGGTCGTCAGCGGCGCCCTAGGGTGATAGGTCAGACACAGAGGTGTACGCACCTTCGTGAACTTCGCGCCTTCGGGTGCGACGTAGAACTGGCCGCTGCGAAGCGAACCGATGTCATCGGCCCTGCCGCCTTTGACGCGGGCCATCGCCTTCGCGGCCTCGATCTGTACATCCGCATTGAGCAGGCCGTAGAACTGTGTCGCGGCGTTGCCTGGGATCCGGTTGTGCAGGCCCTTAGGTGCCTGGGTCGCGAACACCAGCCCGAGCCCGTATTTCCGGGCCTGGGAAGCCAACGCGAGTGTGCTCTGCGTGCACGCGGTCATAGCGCCCGAGGGGGCGAAAATCTGCGCTTCGTCCATGGCGAAGAGCCCACCGAGGGGTAGGTCACCGGCGGGGTTCTTCTTGATCCAGGCAAACAGCGCCATCTGCAACTGGTTCACGAAGGACTGCCGCTCGGAGTCACTCTGTAGCCCCACGAAGCTGATGACCGAAACCCGGGCACGCTTTCCTGCGGCCGGAGTGAGAAGTCGCCCTGGATCGACTGGCTCACCTTCTCCTCCGAATAGCGGATCGGTCACAACAGCAGCCCGGAGCACCTGGGCAAGCCCATCCGCGATCTTCGCCGCTCCGCTGATCTGACTGATGTCTTCGGGGAAGTCTGCGAGCAGATTGATCAGCCCGTCGAGGCCGCCGTTCTTGTACTTTCCGAAGTGGACAACCGCCTCCATGAGCACCGCCCGAGCGACCTGGGACCTGCCGCTGCCGCCTTCCGCCTTCGCCCGTGGGGTGAGCGCCGCCATGGCGGCGTGAACGGCTTCGTTGAACTCGTCGACGTCGTCCCGGACGCTGGAGAAGTCGGGCAACGGCTGGAAGGCCAGCGGACGTCCCTTCTCCCTGCGTGGTGTCCAGACCACGACATCGGTGTCCGCGATGTAACGAGCCGCCCGGCTCCCGTCACCCGGGCCCCAGGCGGAAGGCTCCTCCGGCCATGCGTCGCCGAGACGGGCGAGGTCGTTGTTTGGATCGAGCACGATCGAGGACACGCCCTGAAGAGCGCATTCTTCGACGATTCGCCTGATCAGAACAGTCTTCCCCGAGCCGGATCCCGCGAAGATCGCGATGTGCTTACGAAGCGCCTCCAACTCGACGGAGACCAAATGCCCACCGTCTTCTGAGCGCCCCACGGTTAGCGCTGGCACCCCGACCGACCGGCTTTCCGGAGAGTCGTCCGAGGCCCCGGTCTCATGAGTCGGCAGAGGCTTCGCCTGCGCGGCCGGCCCTTCAGGGGTTTTTGGGGATCGAGGCTCCTGCGGAGCAGTCGGATCCGGCCAATCACCCAAAGCGTCCTTTAGGAACTTGAGGTCTGCGGTGGGCTTCCTGCTGGCGATCCACTGGTCGAGGTGTGGGACGCTCTCCGCGAAGAGATCCCGCAGGGCGCACAGCACCTTGAGGTCCTCTTGGTCGGCCGCGATCACCCGACCGCCCCTGGTGTGGAAGCCGGCAACTGCTTTCTGGGTGACGGGCCCGGAATTCCACGGAATGTTCCGGATGATGATCAACCGACGCTTGGGACTCTCCTCCGCGAGACCGGCTTTGAGCGCCGCCTTCCGGAGCCGAGTCAACGCCGCGAGATGGTGCGTGGCGGCGATGCCGCGGAACGCCCAGTGGATCTCATCTTCAGTCGCCTCGTTCAGGACTTGCTTGAGGCCAGCGTGAAGAGAGGTCTTCCGGCCCATCGGCGGGTCGACCCGGTAGCGCGCGCATGTCCCGCGTTTCTCCACGATCCAGGCCCGGAGGCCCGCCGAAATCAGGCCAGGAAGAACCGTGTCCTCCAGTTCGGAGTCCAGCGCTCCACTGATGTCGGCCGAGTCGGCCAGCATCGCGAACTTGATATCGATCGCCTGAAGCGCTTCCTCCTCGGGATCATTCTTTCCAAAACCATCGTCCACGTCCGAGGACGCGTCGAGGCTGTCCAGCTCAGTGATTTCGCCGCGCTGGAGCAAACACTTCTGGATGTGCTTGTAAAGACAGTCCAACACCTCACGCGGGGTGTAGAAGGGAGCCTGCGCGAAGGCCTCCAACTTGATCGGCCAGGTTGGATAGGGCCGATCAAAGCCAATGTTCTTGAAGTGCTCCGCGAGCCGCACGGTGACGAGCTCCGCCCCCACCTCAGGAGTCGGAATGCGCCGAAGGAACGTGGCCTTCCGAAAGCGGTCCTTGAAACTTTTGACAGCCAGCTCCTCAAGAATCGTCCACGTCTCAGGCAGACAGGAGAGAACCGTCAGGGTCCGGCTGGACACCTCACGGAGGTTGGTCAGCCCATGAGCGAACTGAAGAACCGCCGAGTTCGCCGGACTGTTGGAGCTGTTCTCAGCGAAGAGGCTGCTCTGCGCGATGAACGCGTCGAGTTGGTCGAAGGCCATGACGCTCGGGCCAGTCAACGCCAGCAGTCGGGAGATGTCACGGACGATCTCCTGTGGAGATTTGCGGACCTGCCGGAATCCCCACCCCAGTCGGTAGCTCTCGCCATCCTCGATTGAGTAGATGTAGGACTCACCTATGTCTGCCAGGGCACCGTCATTGGCCGCCAGGAGAACCAGAGCCCGAGCGACGTCTTGGGCCTCTCTGCCAACCCGGCGATCGATCTTGCACAGGGCCTCGATGAACTGATTGAGATCTTCGCGGGTGACCAGCTGGTTACCGATAATCGTCTGCTGGGTCTTTCGCGGGAGCTGCATCAGGCCCGTCAGATTGCGAAGAAACCGCTTGAGCTGTGTCTCCTCATCTGCGCCCACCCGAGCCAGCCCGTCTTGGATGGACACGACGGCGCTTTCCCAGAAGTTGCGGGCGTCGAGAATGCCCATGAGGAAGAAGTAGCCATCGCGTTGGATGGCCTGCTCCCGCAGCCAGCTCATCAGGTGCGTCTTCCCGCTTCCGGCGCCACCCTCGAGGACCACCCCGATGGGGCTGGTCACGGGAGAGCCGGCGGCGGCTTCCAGTCCCGAGCGAAGAGCATAGGAAGCCGCCGGGTGCATCTCGGGCACGTGGAAAGGAACCGGCTGCCAGACATCCTCACTGGCATTGACGGTCGAGACGATCTTGAGGCTATCCAGGGCATACCATTCGGTAACCATCATCACGCTCCGACGCGGAACTGATGGTTGGGCGTGCTGCCAATGATGATCGCGGCAGCGTGGTCTTCGGGCCTCAGGTCACCCAGAATCGCAACGGGCTCGATGTCCGCACGCCCCGCCAGCATCATGGTGCGCAGAACGTCGTCCTGGAAATCCCGATCGATGTCGGCCAGGAGGGGTCGTAGCTTGGTCATCGCGGCCCACCGGCCGGCTCCGGGCGTGATCTTCGCGTAGGCCTCGCGAATCCGGATTTCCACTTCCTCCGGCGACATCGTCTTCACCGGTGTCTGAACGGGTTCCTCGACGGCTGAGATCGCTGCTTTGGGCGCCAATAGGGACCGCAGATACAGAAGGGCCAACGCCTTGCCCGATCGGGAGGACACTGGGACTCCCTTGCGTACCTCCTCGATCGCGCGATCTTCGCCAGCCGGTGTGATCATGTACCACAGAGCTCGCTTGGCCTTGGTTTCCGACTCGATCAACTTGGCGTCGACGAGACCCGCACGGTTCTTGGCATCGAGCTCCAAGCCCCATTCATCCTTCAGATTCTTGTGGGGCAATGTGGTTCCGAGCTCCCTCAACACAAGCAGAGCTGCGACCTGCCGGTACGTGAGTCTTTCTTCGGGCATTAACCTGCTCCTTCGCTCAATCCGAGGCGTCGCGCCCGGAGGAATTCGTCAATGCGGCGCAGAACCCACCGTATGTCGCCCATCACCTGCTGGTTGGTGAATCGCAACACCGTGAACCCGTCACGTTCCAGGTGTCGGTCACGAATCTGGTCACGCTCCATTTGGGTGGACGTCGCGTGTTCCGGTCCGTCGAGTTCTACGACGCACTTCTCCCGGACCCATATCAGATCCGTGCGAATCATGACGAACAATGGGTCCTTGGACTTATATGTCTGATTCCAGATCCGGCCGTGAGCCCAATCGCACTCCGCCAGGGCCGCCTCCAGTGCCTGCTCCACCGCGCTCCCCGCGTGCGGCCTTCCGGCGATCGGCGGCACTCCCACCGTCGCGGTGAGCGGCGGTGCCGGCATCTCTCCGGCCAGTCTCCTGACCGCTGCGGGTACCTCCAGATAGAGAGTTTCGACGCGGCGCAGCTCGGGGCCAACGAGCCAGATCCCCATGCCGCTTCGGTGTGCCAGCCATTCGCATCCGGCAACCAGGAGCGTCTCTCCATGAGAGGTCAGCTTCTCCGGCACATAGATGACCAGCGCCGCCGATATGCGGCCGAACGTGGAGGCGATGACCTGAGCCAGACCAGCGGCCCGTGACTCCGCAGGGAACGATCGTCCCTTTGGACCTTGCCGCCCGGGAGCCAATGGACCGCGGTGCTGGATGGCCCGGGCGGCAAGGTCGGCCAGGAACGGTCCGAAATGACGGGTGTTTGAAGCAAGACGCATCGCAAGGATCTTCGCCGCCGCTATTCCGCCACCGCCGGGGCCGGAGAGCCGCTCCCCTCCGGGTAACCAGGCTGGGAAAAGCCCAATGGCCAGTATTTCCAGATCGTAGAGAATGGAGTCCACCACCTCTGAGGCCGAATTGCCTTCAGTTGCAGCGTAGGTGATGACGGCGGGGCCGGTCTCGGGTAAGGGGTTCAATAACAATTCCATCACATTGACGTCAATAATGGAATCGACTCCGGCAAGGCGGAGCACCCTCCCGACTGGGAGGTCGCCCCACGACAATGGCACACCGGCTCCCCTCTGGACACTCCTCTGAAAACGTGACTTTGCGAAGGGTATAAGGCACGCGAACGGACGAGTAGGAACTCCGAAGATCTCGTCCATTTCGGAGGTTACAAAACTATACAAACGGTCATCCTATGATGACGTATTCCGTGTTGTCTGAAAGCAAATTTGACTCCGGCCGGTTGCGAAACCTGATCCGGCGGTCCGGATAGCGACCATCGCGCCGATGATCTACAGCGAGCAACCAGGTAGACGGGGTGGGCGGATGGGTGGGCGGGCGGCGCGGCATCCTCACATATCGCCACTGAGCGAGTCTGCTGTTGAGCATGACCGCTAGCCTGCTGGATAGTCCGCAGGACCACCGGGAGCCCGAGCGCGACGATGCCCCAACCGGGCCCGACCGCGAAGCGGGAAGAGACTTTCGGCGAGTCTGGAGGTGCGCAGCTCGTGGCTGCTGCCGAGGACGTTGCGACGACGATGGGAGGTCTCGAACGCTATTGCTCCCGGGGGATGAGGGCTCGTCGGTCTAGGGACTGGACCCACTTGACCGCGACCGCCGCTACCTGGATGAGTTCGGTCCGCAGGCGGTCGTGATCGGCTTCGGCGAACGCCTCCAGGACTTCCTCGTGCAAGATGTGTCGCGAGGTCAGCTGGCCGTTGGCGGCGGCGTCGGCTACCGCGCGTTTGGCCTGGTCGGCCTCGGCGAGCGCTCGGGTCCGGTGCCGTCAATATGCTCCTGCATCCCCCACATAGCGTCCTGCGCGGCCCGTTCGGCGGCCACATCGGCCAGCACGCGGGTAAGCGATCCAGGGATGCCGTAGTCGCCGAGCTGGGTTATCGTGTCGGAGTCCATTCATCGGTCGCCAGGTGCTGGAGGGGTCGGCAGATCGTCCTGCGGGTCTTCGCGTCGTCCGACGCTACCGGCCGTGGGTGACACGGGTGGAGCCTCAGCGTCGGCAACCGCTATGCCGTCGTGCGGAGCGGTGTTGCCGTCAGACCATGGCATTCTGGTGCGCCGCCGTGAGTGATTCCAGCTGCTTGGCCATCCCGGTGGCCAGATCCACCGCCGGAGCCCAGCCGAGCAGACTCCGCGCCGCCGTCGGGTCGGCGCATGTAGCGGGGACATCACCACTGTGCGTGGCGGACAGCTCTCTGATCACTGGTCGTCCGATGAGGCGGCGCGTGTGGTCCACGACGTCGAGTAGGGAGAAGGTGGTGCCGGCGCCGACATTGATTACGCCGCTGGTGATGGAGGCTGTGGCGGCGGCGATCGTCGCGGCCACAGCGTCGAGGACGTAGGTGAAATCGCGTCGCTGGGTGCCGTCTCCGTAGAGATGAACAGTCCGGCCTTCGACGGCGGCGGTCAGGATGCGATGGATGGCCATGTCCTCGCGCTGGCGTGGCCCGAAGACGGTGAAGTACCGCAAGGCCACGACGATGGTGGGACAGTCCGGCCGGGCGGCGTGCGCCAGGCACAGCTGTTCTGCGGCGAGTTTGGTCACCGCGTAGGGCGAGGCGGGCCGGACCGGATCGCTTTCCTTGCTGGGCGTGCCGTCAGTGGGCCCGTAGACGCTGGACGAGGAGGCGACGACCAGGCGGGGAACCCCCAGCCGAGCGGCGGCCTGCATGATTCGTTGAGTGGCGAGGATGTTGCAGGCGACGTAGTCGCCAAACTGCGGGCCCCACGAGGGCCGGACGCCAGGGACCCCGGCCAGGTGGAACACAGCGTCGGCGTCCAGTAGGAGCGGTTCGACGGCGCAGTTGCGCAGGTCCGCTGTGATCGGGATGAAGCTGGGATGCTGATGAAGGGGGACCAGGTTGATGGCCGCGGCGCGGTCGGTTTCCGCGTTGCGGCGGTCGACACCGATCACGGTGACGCCGCGTTCTAGCAGCGCCTCAGCAAGGTGGGATCCGATGAATCCGGCGACGCCGGTGACCACCGCCCGGCGGAGCGGCGGGGAGTGGTGGTCCGCAGAGCACGAGGTTTCAGACAATGTGATCTCCAGTGGTCAGTGGAGTTGTGTGAGCAGAAGACGGCCGTGGCTGGTGAGTTGCGCGTCGTCGCGTTGGCGGCCTTGTACGAGAGCGGTGAGGGCTTCGATGGCCGCGAATTGCTGGATCAGCTGATCATCGAGGGCGGTCAGCGGGTGGCCGTAGCCGTCGAGGAACACCGCGCGCAGGTCGGGCGCGGCGGCCCAGTGGCGATGGGCAAGGCGGGCCAGATCACGCAGGCGGGCGTCGGGTCGCATGTGCTCGAAGTCGACGATTCTTACCGTGCCGTAGTCGGCCAGAAGCCAGTTACGCGGCTGGTAGTCCAGGTGGCAGATGGCGGCGTCCATAGTGGTGTCGGCCAGTGCGGTCGCGCGGGCCTCCATCTCGTTCCGCTGACAAGAAGTGATCAGGTTCGCGCTGCGGGCGCGATCGGCCCAGAGACTCAGGCGCTGTCCCAGGTAGGCCGCGATGGTCGTACCTGGCGCGACGGTCGGGATCTGGTGAATCTGACGCAGCGTCGCACCGGCGGCATGGTGCGCCTGCCGTTCGGCGATAGAGCCTGATGGCAGGAGGGCGGCGTTGCGTCCGGGCAGTTCGGTCAGCAGCAGCGACAGAGTCGGCGGGTCGGAGGCGATCAGCTGCGGTGCTCGGTCGCCCAGATAGGTAGTCCAGGTGGTGTAGGCGCGGGCTTCTCGCTCGAACCGGCCAGGATCACGATGTTGCTTGACCAGATAGCGCGTATCGCTGGCGTCGGTGAGCAGTAGCAGGTGCGGCGGCATGTCTGGGGAGGGCTGGATGGTGATCGGCCCGAGGTGGTGACGTGCGAAATGCAGGCGAGGATCGTGTGGACCCGCCATCACGAGCTGAGGGGCTGAGATCATTCCGGACAGCGGGATTTATGGTTGTACTTTACGACGCTAGCTGAAGCTCCGCGTACTCGTCGAGAACCTCGAACGGCGTCCGATAACCAACGGCCGAATGAAGTCGGCGCCGATTATAGAAGCCTTCGATATAGCGCATCACGGCCCGCCGCGCCTTCGCCCGGCTCGTGAATACGTACCGCTTCAACCACTCGTTCTTCAACGCCGAGAAGAACGATTCGGCCATGGCATTATCGTAGCATATACCGGTACGGCCGACGGACCTGCGAATGTCCAGCTTCTTCAACGCGATACCGAACTCGTCGGACGTGTAGTTCGACCCTCGGTCCGAATGGAAAATCGCATCCTTTTCGATGGTGAAGGTCTGCACCGCGCTCTCGATCGCCTCGACAATCAACTCGGTGCGGTAGTGATCGGCCACCGCCCAGCCCACCACGGCCTTGCTGTAGCAGTCGATCACCGTGGCCAAATAGCAGAATCCCTCCCAGGTCGGGATGTAGGTGATATCGCCCACCAGCTTGACGCCGGGGCGATCAGCGGTGAAGTCCTGCCTGACCAGGTCGGGGATGCCACGGAAGGCGCCCTGCTCGGTGGTCTTCGGCTTGTACGGCCGCACCTGCGCCGGCAGCAAGCCCAGCTCGCGCATCAGCACCCGCACCAGCTCATCAGAGCACTGCTCGCCTCGGCGCAGCAGCTCGGCGTGAATCCGCCGGTAACCGTACACCTCCTCGTACTCATAAAAAATCTCCTCGATCAGATCCTTGAGGAGTTCGCGACGCTGCGCGGTCGCCGAGGCCGGTCGGTCGCGCCACTCGTAATACCCCGAGCGGGACACCTCCAGCCACGCGCACATTTTCACAATCGTGTAGTTGGCCTTCTCCGCATCGATCAGCTCGAACTTCGCGGTCACCGATTGTTCTCGGCCGCGAAGAAGGCCGCGGCTTTTTTCAGGAACGAAAGCTTCTCGCGGAGCTCCTGGTTCTCTCG
>NZ_JBFBIK010000093.1:0-31077 GCF_040685555.1 Sphaerisporangium sp. NPDC088356 | reverse complement strand
CCATCGCCGCGGCGATGGTGTCCGAGGGCGACGTGCGCGAACCCGATGCGGGCGTCGCTCGCCCCGTACGTCAGCCACAGCGCGCCCCCGTGCAGCAGGCCTCCGCGGGAGTACACGACGTTGGGCACGTACTCCTCACGCTCGGTCTCATCCGGCGTGAGGAGCGTGCCCGGCAGCGCGGCGATGACCCGGTGCGGCTCGTCGAGGGAGCATCAGCGCGCCGATGCCGTAGCCGCGCATCGGGCCGACACCGTGGGTCAGCACGAGCGAACAGCGCCATTCCCTTGCTGGCGGCGGCAGGCCCGCGCGGGGGCGTGACCTCGAAGCGCGGAAGTCGTCGCTTGCGAGCATGCGCGAGCTGATGTGCCGCCCGTCATAGGCGGTGTAGGTCGCCCGGTAGCCAGGGCGCGCCGTCCTCTCCCTGGACCCTCACGAAGCGGGCGTCCTCCATCCCGTTGCTCTCCGCCGCGTTGGCGGGCCAGAGCACCCGCCGTGGCCCACGGCCAGCGGTCCCGGGCGGTCGGCGACGGTGAGGTCGGTGCCAGGCCCGATCAGCGCCGTGGCGAAGCCGATGGACGACAGGTGGCCCTCGCCGATCTGCCGCACGCTGATCACCACGCGGAGCTCGGCGCCTCCACTCGCCGAAGATAAAAGCTTCCTTGACAAATAAGTTTGTCGGTGGGACGGTATTCACACGCTCGAAGGGACGCCGATCGAAGCCCGGCAAGGGTCACGGTCCGGCGGCGCGGAGAGCGGCGAGCCGATCAACGAAGATCAACGGTCGGAGGGCATGACGGCGCCACGGAGCCGCCCGTCCGCCCGCCCGGCCGGATAGCAGGGAAAGGCGCAGTCCGCCTGCGTCACGACCCGCTTTGTCGCGGACCACCGATCACGAAGGAATGTGCGATGAATGCGAACCTCGAGGCCGGCCCGGGTTCACGGGCCGGGCGGCGTGAATGGATCGGGCTGGCGGTGCTGGCCCTGCCCACCCTGCTGCTGTCGCTGGACATCAGCGTGCTGTACCTGGCCCTGCCGCACCTGAGCGCCGGGCTCGGCGCCGACTCCACCCAGCAACTGTGGATCCTGGACATCTACTCGTTCATGCTCGCCGGGTTCCTGGTCACCATGGGCACCCTGGGCGACCGGATCGGCCGCCGCAAACTCCTGCTCACCGGCGCCGCCGCGTTCGGCGTGGCCTCCATCCTGGCCGCCTACTCGGTCAACCCGCAGATGCTCATCGCCTCCCGCGCCCTGCTCGGCATCGCCGGCGCCACCCTGATGCCCTCCACCATGGCCCTGATCCGCAACATGTTCAAAGACCCCAAACAGATGGGCTCGGCCATCGGTGTATGGTTCGCCTGCTTCATGGGCGGCATGACCCTGGGCCCCCTGATCGGCGGCCTGCTGCTGGAGCACTTCTGGTGGGGCTCGGCCTTCCTGCTCGGCGTCCCCGTCATGATCATGCTGCTCGTCGTCGGCCCCCGCCTGCTCCCCGAATACCGCGACCCCAACCCCGGACGCCTCGACCTGGCCAGCGTCGCCCTGTCCCTGGCCGCGATCCTGCCCGCCATCTACGGCCTCAAAGAACTCGCCCGCACCGGCCCCCACCCCACCCCCCTGGCCGCCCTGGCCGTCGGCATCGCCATCGCCATCGTGTTCGTCCTGCGCCAGCGCACCCTGCGGAACCCTCTGCTGGACGTACGACTGTTCGCCAACCGGTTCTTCAGCTCCGCCATGGGCGTCGGCCTGCTCGCCGGCATCGTCATGGCCGGCACCACCCTGCTGTCCAGCCTCTACCTGCAAACCGTCCAAGGCCTCGGCCCCATGAACGCCGGCCTGTGGCTCCTGCCCCAGAACATCGCCATGGTCATCGGCTCCATGGCCGCCCCCGCCCTGGCCCGCACCATCCGCCCCGCCTACGTCATCGCCGCCGGCCTGCTCCTGGCCGCCACCGGACTGATCATCCACACCCAGGTCCCCGTCACCGGCGGCCTGCCCTACCTCATCACCGGCCTCGTCCTGGCCTCCTTCGGCATCGCCTTCCCCATGTCCCTCACCATGAACCTCGTCATGGGCGCCGTACCCCCCCACAAGGCCGGCTCCGTCGCCTCCATCAGCCAAACCAGCGGCGAATTGGGCGTCGCCATGGGCGTCGCCGCCCTGGGCAGCCTGGCCACCTTCGTCTACCGCACCGACCTCACCACCCACCTACCCGCCGGCCTGCCCACCACCGCCGCCCACACCGCCACAGAAAGCATCACCGCCGCCCTGGCCACCGCCCAGCACCTCACCGGACAACTCGCCACCGACCTCACCACCACCGCCCAGACCGCCTACACCACCGGCCTCAACATCGTCGCCGCTCTCGGCGCCACCATCTTCATCGCCCTCGCCATCATCTCCGCGACCATCCTGCGCAACACCAACCAACCCACCACCCCCGACCAGCCCACCCCCGACCAGCCCACCCAGCAGTCCACCGAGCAGCCCGTCCTGGCCACCACGACCACCACCCACAACGACCACACCCCCGCCAGGGACGACCACCCCGTCCTGGCCACCATCGACTAGCCCCCACCCTCCAGCCGGAGCTGGGCCGCCACGGAACCACCCGTGACCGCCCAGCTCCTTCCATGTGCCCGGCAGGCCGACATCGCGCCGACGCCGAGGCGCTGCGCACCTGGCTGGCCGGGCACGCCGAGGTCGACCTGCCCCACCGGTACCCCGGCGGATGCCGGGGGATCGGCTGTGCCGAGTCGTGCGCGGGTCAGGGGCGCTTGGTCTCCAGCTCCACGGTCTCCTCCACGGTGATCGGGCGGGCCGTACGGAGCGCGGGGTCGAGCGGGCGCAGGTAGGTCTGCCGCACTCCCGGCACCCGGTCCTCGATGACGAAGGTGGCCCTGGTGTACGCCTCGGACCCGGGGGCCTGGACGTGCGGCACCACCCGGAAGTCCGAGGTCATCAGGTCGCGCTCGATCTTCGTCATCACGTAGCCGCGCTGGTTGTTGTAGAACTTCAGATGCGGGTTGATGGCGAGGTACGGGTGCGCGGCGGGGTCGGAGTCCGATCCGTTGCCGCCGGTGCTGATCGAGGTGGCGACCAGCTCGGACCCGACCGAGGGACCGGTCGGGTCGTCGTAGTCGAGCTTCAGGTCGCTGGCCCAGTGCGCGTGGACGTCGCCGGTGAGCACGACGGGGTTGCGAACCTTCGCGTCCACCCATCCCTGGGTGATCCGCCGGCGGGAGGCGACGTAGCCGTCCCAGGCGTCCTGGCTGGTCACTTTGGCCGGTCCGGCGTTGTTGTCGCGCTGGGCGAAGAAGACCTGCTGGCCGATGACGTCCCACTGGGCGCGGGATTCGCGGAAGCCGTTCAGCAGCCACGCCTCCTGCGCGGCCCCGGTGATCGAGCGGGCCGGGTCCACGGCCGCCGGGCAGTCGTCGTAGCCGTCGCCGCAGCCCTGGTCGTCGCGGTACTGCCGGGTGTCGAGCATGTGGAAGGTGGCGAGGCGCCCCCACCGGATCCGCCGGTAAAGCTGCATGTCGATGCCGTGCGGGATGGAGGTGCGCCGCAGCGGCATGTTCTCGTAGTACGCGCGGAAGGCGGCCTCGCGGCGCGCGAGGAAGTTCGGCTGGGGATTCTCTGGCACCTCGTCGGCCCAGTTGTTGTCGACCTCGTGGTCGTCCCAGACGACCAGCCACGGCGCCGCGGCGTGCGCGGCCTGCAGGTCCGGGTCGGCCTTGTACTGCGCGTGCCGCTGCCGGTAGTTGGCCAGCGTCTCGGTCTCGGGGCCCTCGTGGTCGCGGACGTTGCCGCCGGGGACGGTGTAGGTGTCCTTGGTGTACTCGTACTGGTAGTCGCCCAGGTGCAGGACGAGGTCCGGGCGGTCCTCCGCCAGGCGCCGGTACGAGGTGAAGTAGCCGTGCTCGTACTGGGCGCAGGAGACGAACGCCATGGTGAGCGCACCGCCGTAGGAGAGCGGGTGCGGGGCGGTCCTGGCCCGGCCGGCGGGCGAGACGTACGGTCCGACGCGGAAGCGGTACCAGTACTCGCGGTCGTGGGAGAGGCCGTCCACCTCCACGTGGACGCTGTGACCCCATTCGGGTGCGGCCATGGCCACGCCCGCGCGCACCGCGCGACGGCACCGCGCGTCGGAGTACACCTGCCAGAGCACCGGGAACGGGCGCGAGGGCATGCCGCCCAGGCCGTCCTCGGCCAGCGGCTGGGGGGCCAGGCGCGTCCAGATGACGAAGCCGGTGGGGTCGGGGTCGCCCGAGGCGACGCCGAGCGTGAAGGGGTCGCTCCGCAGGCCCCTTCCTGCCAGGCTCTGCGCGGTCTCCGCGGCGGGGTCGGGTTCGGCGAGGGCGGCGGTCGCGGGGATGGTGGCGACCGCGCCCGCGGCCAGCCCGGTCACGAGGAACGATCTTCGGTCGAGGTGCGACACCGGAGCTCCCAAGAAGATCAGGGGTGAGGGACGCTCGTAGCCTCGCCAAGGATCATGACTCTGCGGTTAACACCACAAGTCATGAAAAAGGCGACATCTTCCACCTTGGACACCTGTTCTGGCGATTTCCTACCATCAGGGCGGCGACGCACCGCCGTCACCTGCGGAGCTAGGGCATGGACGCCGGTAAACGCACGTTACCGGTGCTCTCCGGGCAGTCTCGCGCGCCTGGCCGCACGGCATGCCTCTCGATATCACCTGCAGTTCTTTACTGATATGTCTGGCACGGCGGCGGCAGGCCTCCCCGTATGACGAGGATTAGCGGTCCCGAGAACTGACCGAATTGCGGGAGTACCTCCCAGCCGCATATTCCGCCGATATGGTTTTCGTCTGGCAGGTACGAAGGCCTGAACGGTCACCCCCTGAGCCCCCGACCTGCGAATGTGCCTGGAATGTCCTCTTTGTTGAGAAATAGGGCTCGGATTCTGGTGTGCCGATGAATTTTGGGAGGGGAGTGCCGTGCAGGGAGCAGCAGGCCCGGACGCGGAGGAAGTCGGGGACGAATTCCTTCCCAGAGGGATTCAGTACCTGGTCAAGCAGATCGACGCCTTCGCGGTAAGGCGGCCGAACAATCGCCGGCTTCCGGTCATCCTGCTGAAACGCGACTCCCGCCCCACCATGACCGAGCCCGTGGCCGACACCACGGCGACCCAGATGATCGTGAGGTACCGCGACCGGCTCCGCCGCCGATCCACGGACCTCGTGGGCCTCGTCCCGCACGCGTTCATCGACGACGCAGGGTTACCCCGAGGACGTGCCGGCGGCCAGGACGGAGCGGGCGAGCCCGAGACGCACATCGTCCTCCTCAAGAGGATGGCCAAGCAGCTGGAGCGCTCGATGCCTCCCGGGAGCGGCAGGCTCCGGCTCCCTCGCTTCCACACCTGCCTCAAGATCCTCAACACCACCGCAGGGGACGGACCCGCGCCCCGCCGCCGGCTGCGCGACCGGCTCTACGAGGACCTCGCCGAAAGGAGGCCCTGGCTCGGCGTCCTCGCGAAACTGGCCGACGCCCAGGGGAAGAACGCCCTCACGGGCTTCCCCCTGAGGGTGTTCGAGATGCTCGTCGTCGGGCTGCCACGGTGGGTGTACGGGGTCTGGCTCAGCCGGGGCAGGGCCTGGCGCTGGGTCGGCCCTGAGCTCAGGATCCCCGGTGGTGACTTCCTCAAGGTGGCCCTGGAGATCGCCGAGGACGGCGACTTCAGGGACGACGACGCCCTCGTCCAGCGGATCCTGCTGATGGCCCTGCTGCGCGACCTCGACAAGGCGGTCCGGCCCTCACGGTTCTGGATCTACCGCGCGCGGCGACCGTGGCCCTTCGTCCTCCTGCTCGGCTCGGTCGGCGACGAGGACACCCCCAGCCGGAGCTTCCTCGACACCTACGTCGGCGCCGCCCCCGCCGAGACCTCCTCACCGCTGATGGTGCTTGGGGCGGTCACCGGGAAGGTCCCCTCCTACGCCGTGCCGATCACGCCCGATCCCCGCTCCAGGCGCCCCAGCAACATCGCCGACCAGGTGCGCGACCTGTACACCGGACGCTCCGCCGACCTGTCGGCCGAAGGCGTGTACCTCGTGCCGCTCTCCCATGAGGACGACGACGCGGCGGCCAGGCAGTGGCTCCGCACGCACTTCGAGGTCCCGGCCAGGGCCGCAGGCGGCGGGGACTACGTACGTCCCGTCCTGTCGTTGCTGGTGCCGGTGGTGCTGGTGGCGGCGGGGCTGGGGCTCTTCGTCGTCAACCGGCAACCGTCTCCGTGTCACCCCGTGGCCACCGGTGAGGTCGTGGGCGTGACCGACGGGCGCGAATGCACGCTCGCCGCCCCGGGTCCCGAAGGCCTCGAACTTCGGGAGCTGGAGAAGGCCGTCGCCAGGCAGAACGCCCTGGTCGACCTCAACGCCCCCTACAGGTCCGTCGTCTTCTTCGCGCCGCTGAGCGTGAGCCCGCGGACGGGCGACACCGCGCCGAACGGCCTCCAGAGCCTGCGCGGGGCGGTCACCGCGCAGTCCCAGGTGAACGGCCGCGACGGCAAGTACCAGATGCGGATCCGCCTTCTCATCGCCAACGCCGGCCAGTACTTCACCTACGGAGCGAGCAACCCACGGGGGCCGGACGTCGCCCAGGAGATCATCAGCAGGGTGGACAAGGACCACATCGCCGCGGTCATCGGCATCACGCAGAGCCGGCCCGCCTCGCTCGAAGCGGTCAAGGAGCTCGACGCGGCGCAGATCCCCGTCGTGGGAAGCTCGGTGACGGGCAGCAAGATGGTGGACTACGAGTCCCCGTCCCGCTACTTCCAGGTGTCACCGCCCAACAGCCGGATCGCCCAGGTCATGGCCGAGTTCGCGCGGCACTCCGAGCAGGTGCGAAACGCGGACGCCCCCGCGCCGAGGGCGGTGGTCGTGGTGTACGACCCGCACGACGGATTCTTCAGCACCGACCTGAAGGACAAGTTCGCCGAGTACTACCGCGGGGCCGACATCGAGCCCATCGCCTATTCGGAGCAGGAGGACGGCCAGCGGACCTCCGACGTGGCCCGCGCCGTCTGCGGCGGCGTCCGGTCGTCGCGGGGCTTCGTGGTCTACGCGGGGCGCTCGGCGGTGATGCCCGACCTGTTCAACGCCATGCAGGACACCGCCGAGTGCCACCAGAAGCGAGGGAGACTCATCGTGATCGCGGAGAGCACGGCGGCCAAGTTCCTCGACCATCCCGACCTTCTGGCCAAGGACTACCCCTTCCTCTCCCTGTACTACGTGGCCTTCAACGCGAGCGGCACCGTGCACGGCCAGGACGGCTACGGCCGGTTCTCCAAGCAGTTCAGCGACCTGTTCAGGAACAACAAGGCCAACAGCGACGCGGCGGGAGGTTACGACGCCCTCAACGTGGTCTCCAAGGTGATCAACCTCGTCTATCCGCAGTACCCGGACGCGAACTTCCGGCCCAGCGAGGTGTACGCGCAGCTCGCCAACCCGGGGGTTCCCAATTACCTGGGAGCCTCGGGAGTCCTCAGCCTCGGCGGTGGACACAAGTACCCGCTCAACAAGGCGGTGTACATGCTCCAGCCCAAGGCGGACGGAACGGTCGTCACCCTGATGGCGTGCGGCCTTCTTCCCGACCAGGAAAATCCGTCCGCCTGGGGGCCGGCGGGAAACAGGTTTCCCTGCCCAAAGGAGGAATGAACGCGCTAGCCCTTGTACGGCCACTTCCGGTCGGTGGCATCACCCGGGCCCCATCCGGAAGCCATTTCGCGGATCTCGTTGCGTGATGGGAAAGGTTCGGACGAGCGGCCGGCGATCGCGAGGTCTCGCGCCCGGGGTGACGGCTGACGTGCTTCCATCGGTGTTACCCCCTCTGCTCGGATCGGACATCGGAACGTGCGATGGCACCCTGAACGCCGGAGAACGTGCCCAGCACGACCGGCCTAAACATGCCGGTGCGTTCTGTGGGCCAGGTCACACCAATGCGGACGGCCGCATGACGGTTAACGGCCGGGGCCTCGACGATCCATCACCTGGTGGAGGTGAAGAACAGCGGGCTGGTCCGTACTTCGTGGCCGTCAGCCTGCGCCGCGTGCACGTACAGGGTGCTGTCCCCCGAGGGCGGGCGGACCGACAGCTCTCCCGCGGGGGTCGACGGGGGACGGGCGAGATCGGCGCGGGCTCGCAGCGGTGCGGTCGCGCCCGTAGGAACGAGGTGCGCGGTCGGCGACCCGGCGCGCCCCGCGCCGGCGCGTCCTGGAGATCACGGGCGCCGACCCGCGCCGTACGGTCGCCCTCGTCCACCGGCATGACTGACCGGAGTCGCCGGCGGCGCGCGCGTTCTTCACCTTCGCCACCGACCTCCTGTCCGCTTCCTGATCCGGTCTCGAACAACCTGGGCGGAACCCTGGAAATCGCAGATTGTTGCGCCATTCATCTCATTCTCGAAATTCGGTGCCACGGAGCGCCGCTCAGCGCGCGGGCTGGAAAGTCCCTTTGGTCCGATTGAGGGGAGAGAACCGCGTTCCCAGGCAAAGTCCGCCACGCCGTCGCGGCCTTTCGTCGGCCCCGGGGGTGTCCTGCCCGCTCAGGTCATCGAGCAGCGACTTCCGTGGCCGGTGAATCGGGCAAAAAAGCAGGTACGGATCCGGTGTAAAGCGTACGGATCGACATTGCTGTTAACTCAGATTCATTTGAGCGTCGGCCCATAATCATTGCCGCTGTCTGACTCTTCCCCGCCCTTATACCTGTTCAGCCATTGGGTACTCTCTGAGCGGTCACATTCAGTAATCACCGCTGAACAGAAGGTCTGTGAGTGGACTTCTGCGGCGATGATTCGTACAGGGAGAAGTCACACATGATTCGCCGTCTTCTGGTCATTTCGGCATGCGCCGGCATGGCCATCATCGCTCCTGCCGCCATGGCCTCCGCCGACGCGGCCAAGCCTGCGAAGACCTCCAAGGGCGCCATCGCCGACTGCTGCCCGTGCGGCCCGGCTGTCATTCCCACGGTCGTCCCCACGGTCGTCGGCGCCGGGTGCGGCGCTTACGGCCTCGGCGGTGGCTACGGCTACGGCCTCGGCGGCGGGTACGGCCTCGGCGGTGGCTACGGCTACGGCGCGGGTTACGGCGCCGGTTACGGTGGCGGTTACGGCGGCGGCTTCGGCTACGGCGCCGGGTACGGCTCCGGCGGCGGTGTCGGCTACGGAGTGGGCGTGGGTCACGGCGGTGGCCTCGGCCTCGGCCTCGGCCTGGGTCTTGGCCTCGGCCTCTGACTCGCGTCATAGCGACAAAGGCGGCGCTCCCCGGACTTCGGCCCGTGGCGGCGTCGCCTTTTCGCATGTCCCGGTAACGACAGTGCCGGTACCGCCGGCCGGTGGCCGGCGGTACCGGTGTCAGAGGCGCGCGATCACCTGGTGGCTATCGGCCGCCGTTGGGACGCGGCACTGTTCCGATGTTCGTCATGTTCGGCGCCTGCGCACCGAGTCCGGGCACCTGACCTGCGAGTACCGGTGCAAGCGCGTTCGGTCCAGGCTGGATGGGCTCCTCGTGCAAGGGACGCGGGCCGGGATGCGGGCCGGGGTGGGGCCCAGGGCGCGGGCCGGGACGCGGGTGCGGATACGGATACGGACGCGGGTACGGGTAGGGATACGGGCGAGGGTACGGGTACGGGTACGGATTGACATACGGGCCGGGGTATGTCGGGTATGTCGGGTATGGCGGATAGGTGCCATACGGCCACCCGGTGCCGTTGGCGGGGACGCATTCGTACTGCGGGCAGGGCGTCGTGAAGCACTGCTTGGGCGAGTACACGCAGACGTAGCCGGGCGGACACGTCACGTCGCCGCATCCGAGCCGCGAGCACGTGAGCTGCGAGGCGGAACTCGTCGAAGTACTTGCAGTCGTCGAAGTGGTGGCAGCCGTGGCCTGCGTCGCCGAGCCGGCCGATGCGAAGTGTGCCGTGTCAGCCGACGCGGCCGATCCAGAGAACGACAGCCCGGCCGCGAGGGCCGTGGCGATAAACGCTATGCGGATCTTCATGAAACCTCGAATTCCCTTCTTGAGCTTCCCGGCTGAATCCACCGGAGATTATGTGGATTCATGGGGCATCTCGTGCACAGGCCTCTCGACCTACCGAGATCATCGCATTAAGGGGTCGCTTTTCATCGGCTGCGCGGGCATCGCCGTGGTCAGGAAACGGTCAGGACGGCGGCGCGAATACCTGCCCGCGCGGCCGTCCTGATCGTTTCTGAGAGATCCGCTCGACTACCACTCGCTTTCGCGAATGCCTGTCGCTGCTATCACCTTTTTGGCATGAATGTGCTGATCTAATAGACCTTCAAATACTTTGTCGCACTACCCCATGCCGCTGATGTTCTCGGGGTCGATGACGAAGATCACGCGTTCCTGGTCGCGACCTCCGTACCAGGGGTACGGCGTGCCGAGGTACTTCTTGGCGAGCATCTCGATGTGGTCGACGGCGCCGTCGGCGGTGACCTCGAGCACCCGGCCCCGAACCTGAAAGTAGCGCGAGGGATTCTCCGGGTCGGAGACGGCGACGGCCACGCGCGGGTCCCGCTCGATGTTCCTGGTCTTCACGTGGCTCCGCACGCTGTTGATCAGCACGTGCTGCCCGTCGGTGTCGACCCAGGTCTGGGTCACCTGCGGAGAACCATCGGCCATCGAGGTGGCGATGTAGCAGATGCTCGGCCGTTGCAGCAACGCCACCAGCTCTTCGGTAAGTTTCACAGCGCTCTCTCGACAGTCGGACGCGGCTGCTTGTCTCCAGCCGCCCAGCCCGAGCAGCCTACTCGCCACCCCTTGACCGGAACCTCGGCCGATCACGCGTCCACGGCGAGGGCGTGGTGGCCTTCCTGCAATATCTGCGCGTCGCGATTGTCGCCGCGACCGCCCCACTTGTGGTGAGCCGGCCGCGAGTCCCCCCCTCGACACCGATGGCGAACGCTCCGCGTGGACGCCGCACTGGATCTCGTCGTCGGGGACTGTCGGCAGGGGAGGGCCTGGGCCCGCTGGCCACCAGGCACGCAGACCGCTGAGCGCTGCTCATTCGACCTGCGTTGGGACATCGCGAGCACTTGCTGTAGCGGCCGCCCCGCGCGTACGGGGTCGTGACGGCCTCCAGGCGAAGCTCAAGATGGCCCCGTCATCGACGCGAGGCCTTTCCGCTGTGTCGGCAGGCTCCCGGCCTTCCTAGGCTTTGCGAGCGAGGCCGCAGAAAGCGTCCACAGGGTCAGGGGCGCCGAAAGGAGTGGCTTCAGGGCGCCACTGGGAGGTCGGCACCACCCCCGGCTCCAGAATCTGAAGACCGTCGAAGAACCGCTCGATCTGCTCGGGCGTGCGGGAGACGTACGGATCGCCGCCCTTCTCATTGGAGATTTCGATGGCCTCATCCCGCGCCGAGCCGTGTACGACGCTGGTGCCGTCGTTGAGGGCCAAGTAACTACCCGAAGGAAGCTTGTCCAGTAGACGGCGCACGATCTGGTAGGCCTGCTCGTCGTCGACGACGTTGCCCATGATGCCCAGCATCATCAACGCGATCGGCTGGGTGAAGTCCAGGATCTCGGCGGCCTTGGCAAGGATCTTTTCGGGGTCGCGTACGTCCGCGTCGATGTAGGCGCACTTGCCCTCAACGCTGCTGTTCAGCAGCGCCTGCGCGTGGACCAGCACAAGAGGGTCATTGTCGATGTAGACGATCCGGCACTCGGGCGCGATCCGCTGGGCGACCTCATGAGTGTTGTCGTGGGTAGGCAGCCCCGTACCGATATCCAGGAACTGCCGGATCCCGGCCTCACCTACCAGATAGCGCACCACACGGCCGAGGAAGGCCCTCGAATGGCGAGCGACGTCAAGAATGTTGGGGAACACCTCGATAATCTTGTCACCGACATCCCGGTCGATCGGATAGTAGTCCTTCCCGCCGATCCAGTAGTTCCACATCCGCGCCGAGTTCGGCCGAGCGGTGTCGATTTGGGGGAAAGTGCCCTCTGTCACGAAAAGCATCCTCTTCCGTCGCAGGATAGGAGTCAATCAGCAACCGCGGAAGCCGAACGGCTCCTCCCCGAACGAGGAAGCGGCCTGCCGACCCGGTGGTCAAGTCACGGCGACGCACCCCGCAACACCCGCCGTGTTGCCGGCTTCATCCCCTGCCTCCTTCCCATCAGGACAACCTCAGGCCGCTCACGTTCACCTGCCTGCGGTAAGAGTCGCTGAGGCAACGCAGCGTGAATCTTCCATGGCGCAAGGACAGGTCAGCCGAGGTCGAGCAGTTCGTCGTAGAAGCCGCCGAACCCGGGTCCGGGGCTTGACGGCCGGCGGCCCTGAGCTACTGTTCTAGAACAGTCGAGGAGAGAGAAGACGATCATGCGCGAGATGTCCTGGTCCGGTCGGCAGGGCGTCACGGTGCCCGCCGCCGCCCGCGCGATGAGCGACCCCGGCGCCACCGGCCGGTTCGGAACCTACGGCGGGCGGTACGTACCGGAGTCGCTGATCCCGGCGTGCCACGAGATCGAGGCGGCGTTCCGTGAGGCCTGGAGCGACCCCGAGTTCCGCGGCAGGCTCGACACCCTGCTCACGGTCTATGCCGGCCGTCCCACTCCGTTGACCCCCGCCTGGCGGCTCTCCCATGAGCTCGGCATCACCCTGTTCCTCAAACGCGAGGATCTCGCGCACACCGGCTCACACAAGATCAACAATGTGATCGGCCAGGCGCTGCTCGCTCACCGGATGGGCAAGGAACGGCTGCTGGCCGAGACCGGCGCGGGCCAGCACGGCGTCGCCACGGCCACCGCCGCGGCGCTCCTGGGCCTCAAGGCGACCGTGTTCATGGGCGAGCGCGACATCGAACGGCAGGAGCTCAACGTTCTGCGGATGAACGTGCTGGGCGCGCAGGTCGTGCCGGTCACGACCGGGAGCCGCACCCTCAAGGACGCCTGCAACGAGGCGATGCGGCACTGGGTGTCGTCGGTGGACAACTCCTACTACTGCATCGGGTCGGTGATGGGCCCGCATCCCTATCCGTGGATGGTGCGCGAGTTCCAGCGGGTGATCGGTGAGGAGGCCCGCGCCCAGTGCGCCGCCGAACTCCCCCTCGGTGTGCCCGACTACGTGGTTGCCTGCGTCGGCGGCGGCTCCAACGCCGCGGGCACGTTCGCCGGCTTCGTCGACACCACTGCCCGGCTCATCGGGGTCGAGGCCGAGGGCGGCGCGGCGGCGACCTTCGGCAGGGTCGGGGTGCTGCACGGCTTCCGGTCGCTGGTCCTCCAGGACGAGGACGGCCAGGTGACGGAGGCCCATTCGGTCGCGGCCGGCCTCGACTATCCGGGGATCGGCCCCGAGCACGCCCATCTACGCGACGGGGGGCGCGCCCGCTACGAGACCGTGAACGACGAAGAGGTCGTCCAGGCGCTGCTGTGCCTGGCCCGTACCGAGGGAATCCTGGCCGCGCTGGAGTCCTCGCACGCCGTGGCCTGGGTGATCCGGGCCGCCAAGTCCGGCGAGATCGCGCCGGGGTCCACCGTGATGCTGACTCTTTCCGGCAGGGGAGACAAGGACATCGCCTCCATCAAGGAGCTGCTGTGACCGAATCCCTGGAAGAATTCCTGATCGCACGCCGTGGCGCGGGGCGTCCCCTGCTGGTGCCCTATGTCACCGCCGGGATCACCCCCGGGTGGACGGACCTCGTCCATGCCTACGCCGACGCCGGAGCCGACGCCGTCGAGCTGGGCTTCCCCTTCTCCGATCCCATGCTGGACGGCGTCACGATCCAGGAGGCCTCCGACCGGGCGATCGCGGCCGGGACCACGGTCAAGGGGATCCTCGAGGAGGTCGCGACGCTCGACGTCGACGTGCCGCTCATCGCGATGACCTACAGCAATCTGGTGGTGCAGCAGAGCGCGGCGGAGTTCTGTGCGGCGCTCACCGCGAGCGGGCTGCGCGGGCTGATCGTGCCCGACTCGCCCCTGGAAGAGGTCGGGGAGCTGGCGGACGCTGCGGCGGCCGAGGGCCTGGATCTCGTGCTGCTCGCCGCTTCGTCCTCCTCCCGGGCCAGACTGCGCGAGATCACCGAGCGCAGCCGGGGCTTCGTCTACGCCCTGACCCGCATGGGCACCACCGGCGAGCGCGGCGAGATTCCCGGGCAGGCCGCCCGGCTCGGCCGCGAGCTCAAGGGACTCACCGACCGGCCGGTCCTGTTCGGTTTCGGGGTCTCCAACCCGGCGCAGGCCGCCGAGCTGGCGGGTCATGCCGACGGCGTCGTGGTGGCTTCGGCGCTGATGCGCAAGCTCCTCGACGGCGCCCGGCCACGCGAGCTGGGAGAATACGTGGCGAGCATTCGACGCGCACTCGACCAGGGAGCCAGATGAGCAGTACGCCCCGCTACCGCGCCATCGCCGACGACCTGACCCACAAGATCAAGTCGGGCCACTACCGCGCGGGCGAGGCGTTGCCCGCGCAGCGTGAGCTCAGCGCCTTCTACGGCGTGACGATGATGACGCTGCGGCAGGCGTTGCAGGTCCTTAGCGGCGAGGGTCTGATCGTCCAGCGGGCTGGCCGTGGCACTTATGTGACGCCGGCCAGTGCGGAATACCCCCTCGACACGCTGCGCAGTCTCGGCGACGACCTACGCAGGCAGGGTTACCCCCTGCGGACCGAGGTGCTGTCCGCCGTGATCCGGCAGCCCCCGCGCTCGCTCACCCGGCTGCTGGGAGACGCGCCGGCCGAGCGCCGGGCCCTCCGGCTGGCACGCGTACGGCATCTGCTGGGCCGGCCCGCCGTCCACCAGATCTCCTGGATCGTCGAGCCGTACGCCTCGGCGATCAAGGGGACCGATTTCACCGAGACCCCGCTGTACACCGCGCTCGCCGACGTCGGCGCGCGAGTGCACCGGGCGACTGAACGGGTCAGGCCGGCCCTGCTCACCGCCCTGGTCGCGGCGCGGCTGCAGCACCCGGCGGGCAGCCCGGTCTTCGTCAGCGAACGGGCGACCTATGACGACCAGGGCGCCTTGGTCGTCATGGACCACGCCACGATCCTCGGCGAGTGGCTGGAGATCAGGGCCGAGCGCAAGGCCACGGACCTGTCGCTGCACTGGGTCTCCCAGCGCTGACCGTTCGCGGTCTGAGGATAAGATCCAGACGGCGACCCACGGGCGGAGTATCTGCTCAAGACCGCCACCGCCGCCCTCGAACCGCACAGGACCGGCTGGGCCACCAAGATCGAGGGCAACACGCTCCTGGCTCGGACCGCCGTCAGGACACCCGCGGCGACGAGCGGAGGTCAAGAAAGTTCATGGCCGTGGGCGCATTCGTCGCCGATACAGGCGCATCCTCGCCGTCAGTCGGTGATGGAAGCCCGGAAGCGGTAGCGGTCCCCTCGGTAGACCTGCACCGTCAGTTCGGGCGGCCGCCGTCCTGGTTGAAGGTGACCTGCTCGGCGACCAGCACCGGAGTCCCGTCCATGATCTCCAGCAGATCTCGCTCCTGAGCCTCGGGTTGCCGTGCCTCCACCGAGTAGTCCGCGACGCGGGGGAGCTGCGCCGGATCGGCGCTTCGCAGGGTCGCGTAGAGCGACGCGGCGGTGAAGTCGGTGTCGGCCAGCGAAGGACAGAGCGCCAGCGGCACCCGGTTGTGCTCCAGTACGACGACGAGGCCGTCGAGGAACCGCGCTCGATCGTTTGCACTCCACCCCGGTGCCGATTACCGCTGGCGAATGCCGAGGAGGTTGTTCTCGGCAGCAGGGGAATGGGCGGCTTCGCCGGGTTGATACTTGGTTCTGTGGGACTCGGGATGGCAGCCTTCGAGCAGCATGTGGATGCTGCGGCATCGGCCCAGGTGGTAACGGTCCGCCCGGCATATGCGGCGGCGAACTTGATCTGCTTGCTGCCGGGCAGGCCCAGCCCGCCCGTCAAGAGGGATCACGGCGTCCCACTCCACGGCCATCACGCCGGCTTCATAGACCGTGTCCCTCGTGCTCGCCGGCGTTCTCCGCCCGGGCCGGTAGGAGCAGGGCGGTGACGACCACAGCCACGGACAGCACCGCGCCGATGACGAAGGCCAGCCGCATGCCGCCGAGGTTGGCGAGCACCTCGGTGGCTCCCTCGGATTTCAGGGCATCGGCTCGCGCGGTCATCACGGTGATCACGAGCGCGGTGCCGATGGCCGCGGCGACCTGCTGGAGCGTGCTCAGGATCGAGCTGCCGTGGGAGTAGAGGTGCGAGGGAACCGCTCCGAGCCCGAGGGTGAACACCGGGGTAAAGGTCGCGGCCAGACTCACCATCAGCAGCGCGTGCAGACCGAGGAGCTGCCAGTAGGGCATGGTCATCGTGACCTGGGTGAAGCCGGCGAGCGCGAGCATGATCCCGATCGCGCCGGGGATGACCAGAACCCGGCCGCCGAACCTGTCGAACAGGCGGCCGATGGTCGGACCGAGCAGACCCATCGCGAGGCCGCCCGGCATCACGAGCAGTCCGGTCTGCAGGGCGCTGAGTTCGCGGACGTTCTGCAGATAAAGCGGCAGCAAGATCATTGAGCCGAGCATCGCCATGAAGGCCACCGACATCAGGATCAGCGCGACCGTGTAGGTGCGGTGCCGAAGGGTCCGCAGGTCCATCAGCGGCACGCCGCGCTTCTGCAACGACAGCTGGCGAGCGATGAAGACGGCGATGGTGACCAGGCCGGCCGCCACGATTCCGGCGGCAACGCCGACGTTGCCGCTGTCGAACCGGCTAAGCCCGTAGACCAGGCCGCCGAAGCCGGCCGCGGCGGTTGCCACGCTGAACCAGTCGATGGTGCTGAACTCAGGCTCGCCAATGTTCTTGAGCTGCCTCAGGCCGCCCCAAGTGATCACGGCGGCGATGGGGAGCACCACGGCGAAGAGCAGGCGCCAAGACCCGAGCTGAAGGATCACCCCCGAGATCGCTGGACCCATTGCGGGCGCGACCGAGATGGCCAGGCTGACGGTGCCCATCACCCGGCCCCGGTCGTTCTCCGGCACCACCTGCATCAGCGTCGTCATCAGCAACGGCATCATCACCGCTGTCCCGGACGCTTGGATGATTCGGGCGCCCAGCAGCACCTCAAACGACGGCGCGACGGCGGCCAACGCCGTGCCGAGTAAGAACAGACCCATCGCCGTGGCGTACGCATGGCGCGTGGACACCCGCTGCAGGAACCACCCGGTGATCGGGATGACCGCGGCCATGGTCAGCATGAAGGCGGTCGAGAGCCACTGCGCGGTCTGCTCGGTGATGTGCAGCGCCCCCATCAACTGCGGGATCGCGTTGATCATGATCGTCTCGTTGAGGATGACCACGAATGTGGCGAGCACCAGCAGTCGGATCACGGCCGGGGTGCGACCTGAAACGGTGGCCGCGGATCTGGCGAGTGAGTCGAGTTGTGGACTGGACACAGAACCTCGTTCGGGGTTTTCGGTCACAACGCGGTCATGGCTGGCGTCGCAGCCCTCGGTCTCACGAGCAGTTATAGCCATGCAGCAAATACTGACTGCAGCCACCGACAAAACTCATCGACCGCGACCAGCCTTGCGGCAAGCGACGTAGGACGTCACCTGGTTTTCGCCGACGGCGTCATCCGTGAAGAGCTGATCACAAAGAACGTCGGTCTTACTGTCATGCCGAACGCCAGCAAGTCGACCAAGAAGCGCCGCCGGCACACCACCTGGAGCGCCGACCAAGCCCGTCGCTTCCTCGAACACTCCGCAATGTCCACGACCCCCTGTACGCCGCCTACGTTCTGGTGCTCCTCCTCGGCCTGCGTCGCGGCGAAGTTCTTGGCCTGGTCTTGGACGGCGTCGACTTCGACGGTGAAGAGCTGTCGATCGACCACCAACTCACCCACGTCCACGGACTGCTCCACCGCGACAACACCAGACGGAAGGCTCGGCGACCTCCCTACCACTCCTGGGGCTCTGCATAGCAGCGCTGAAGGACCGCCGGCAGATTCAGGCCCAAGCCCGCCAGGACGCCGGCGACGCGTGGCACAAGAGCGACCTCGTCTTCACCACCAAGCACGGCTCCCCGCGTGGTCGGCGCCGTGCTCGCGGCCGGGCCACGTGCCGCGGTCGACCCAGATCGCGCGCAGGCCCGCAGCGCGTCCGCCGGTGACATCAGCGACGAGGTTGTCTCCAATCATCCAACCGCCACCATCGAGGGTCACACCACAGCGCTTGGCAGCGATCGGGACTGTAAGACACCAACGGGTCTGTCCCGGATTACTACGGGACAGACCCGTTGGCTGGACAGACCCCGGCCGTACGCCTCTCGTCCCAGTGTGAGAGGCGTACGGCCCTTATCGCGGCGCCTGTGGCAGCGGCACCATGAAATACCCCGGTGCCGTCCGGATCGGGCCGCCGCTACTCGATCCGGCGATCACCCCAGAGAGGTGTACGAAGGGCGGTGACACCGTCGGCACCGTAGGTGCACCGGACGCCTGATGACCTTCGATAAGAAGGATCGTGCACCAGGGAGCGAACGTGCCGCGATTGCAGTCATGCGGCCATACCCGTCAACCACACAACGTGTAGCTGTACATGGGCGACTGAGGATTAGTGGCATCGGTCGCGTAACCGACGACACAGACGGTGAGGTTGTCTCCGTACAGTTGGTCGCCGTAATAGCTGCTGCTGTAGCCACCGTATGTGGAGGTCGTAGCGTAGGGGGAAGGGCGGTAGGCGTATACGGCGATGTAGCTGCCCTGGGCGGTCTTGGTGATCTTGCCCCAGTTGGTGTGGCAGGTGAGCGACCATCGGAGCTGGATCTTGGCAAGATCCTGTCCCGCACTGTTGGTGACGTAGCCCACTGATGTGTCGTTGGCGTTGGCGGAGCAGCCAGTAACGGCGGGATCCGTGCCGTCGCACCCGTACCCAGAGCAAGTGGCGGCGCTGGCCGGGCTGGCGGTTACCGCCGGCACAATGCCGACCGTGCCGATGAGTACCGCTCCAGCGAGCAGTCGGCGAACAGCTCGTCGATGCATCGGAATGTCCCTTCTGTGAGATATGAGGTGGCTATATCCCGGTCTAGGGTCACGCATTATTGTCTGCTAGGGCGTCCAGAGATAGACAATGATTGTGGACAACCTGACAACTAGTGGGATGGTGTGCCATGCCGCGACCGGAGCGTCCGCTAGACCCTTCCGAGGGACCAGTTCAACAGTTCGCGACCGAGTTGAGGAAGCTGCGCGAAGAGGCGGGCAACCCCTCCTATCGGGAGCTCGCCGGGATCGCGCATTTCTCCAAGGCGACATTATCCGCCGCTGCCTCTGGACACCGTCTTCCAACATGGGAGGTGGCCAGAGCGTACGTTCAGGCATGCAATGGTGACCTCGACGAATGGCGAATTCGGTGGCGCAAGGCTCGGGAGCAGCTTGGACTTGGCAACGAGGAGGAGAGCGAGGCGCTTCTCGAACATGACGTCGATGACGTCGAACTGAAAGATGCCGAACCGACACCGGGGCGGGCGGTGAGCCTCACGAAGGCGGCGATCGCGGTGGGGTTTGTGGGTGTGGCAGCGCTAGGCGCCTGGGCATCCTTGTCGGACGCCCCTCCTACTAGTTCGCCTGGCACGCCCACCGTTACCGGTGGTCCGGTTAGCACCCCTACCGCCTCGCTCGGGCGTTTCATCGGTGGCAAGGAACCAGTCGAAGACAACCATGACCCAAAGAAGACTGGCTGCGCTTATGACCCGCAGGTCACCACGATTGACCGCGTAGAGGTCAATACCGCTGACGAGCATTATCTCGGCGAGTTGGAGCTCCGTCACTCACCGCAATGCAAGATGGCTTGGGGGCGGTTCACGCCCAGCAGTGCCATGACCTACATAGGAAATGCCAGGGTGCGAATCACTGCAATCCGGCCAGCCACAAATACCACCGGGCTGGCCTATCAGACCGACTTCGATGGACAGGCGGTTTTCGGCAACATCCTCAGCGAACAATCTGGATGTGTGATGATCATGGTGGTCGTTACGGCTGACAAAGCACGGGGATCTGCAGCAACCGACTGCAGACTGTAACTCGCCCCTGCGGCTGGTGAACCACCTACATCAACGACCAGCACCGTAGTCAGGTACGCAAGTGCTAGACCTTGAAGGGCTAGCAATTCGTGGTGGTATGAACACGTAACGCCAACGGTTAGTTACGCCAATGTGCTTTCGCAGTACAACCGCACTATGCGGTATCCCACACAGCGGAGGCCTGTCCCAGCAGGCACGTGCCAAGCGTGAGCAGGTCCGCTTCGAGGCGGCGGACATGTTCGAACGCGGCCTGGCCCCACCTGAGGTCGCTCGCCGCCTGCGGGTGACCCGGGCCTCCGCATGCTCCTGGAAGCACGGCGGGTCAGGAGCGCGGAGAGAAAGGCCCGGTCCTCAGCAGCGAATCTCAGCCGGGTGTCGGCACCGAGCTGCCGTTCAAGGACAGTGATCTGGTGGCGCAGGCGAGAATCTCAACATCCTTGTCCCGATCGCCCATCGGCAGCAACCGCAGCGCGGCGAAGGCGTTCGTGACAGTCAGATAGACCAGGCGAACAAGCACGGCCGATCATCATGTAGCACGTGCTTTTCCTCCTGACAGTCAGAGCTCGCGCACGCCCGGTGAAGCCCCACCTGGCCATGACCTGGGCGGATGTAATCATCGGCAAGCGCAGACCGGCCAGAACATTCGCAGCAGCAACATCGGGACGCTGACCCCGGCCAGAAGCAGCCCGAAGAACGAGAGGAACCCTGGTCCGCCCGTCATGAAGACGAGGTCACGCAGCGCCGACGCCACCGGCGGACTGTCCGCCACCCGGGAGGCGGTCCAGCCGGTCCAGCCGGTCAAGCCGGACAGGGCGGTGAACCCGCTGGCGATCACGCCGCCGGCGAGGGTGATTGCCGAGCCCGGTGCGGTGATACCCAGCGCCCGCAGCCTCCGGTAGGCAGTGGCGCTCCAGATGGCAAGCGGCACGGCCGCGCCCAGCGCCAGGAACGCCGAGAGCCGCAGCGTCGACGCGTGGTCACGCGCGTACGCGAGCACCTCCGATGCAGCCGCATCCGGGCGGGGGACGCGCGAAGACGGCGAGAGCCACGCTCGCCAGCTGCTCCCAGTTGGCCGCGGCGTCGGACTCGGACAGTCTGGCCAGCCCGTAGCCGATCCCGCCGACTGCGGCCAGCCCGCGACGGGGAGGGCAACGCGTCGCAAGCCGACCGAGCCTCTCATGCACTTATGGTGACAGTGCGCGATCTATCTGGCGATAGTGCGACGGCTTGGATCTCCGCGAGGGTGGCCGCCTCTCCGCCGCGGCGCGAGCGCTGCCCGGTCCGAGGGCCTACCGCAGGCCTCGCCGTGCCGGTGGCGGGCGGTCAGGCTCGCGAGCGCTCCTTCAGCCACGCATCGAATTCGGTGGCCACCAGCCGCTCGCCGGTCACCCCTTCGGACTCCGCGGCGCACAGCCAGCGGACGGGGGCCGCCATGACGGCCGGATCGAGCAAGGAGCCGGTGAGCTCGTCGGGCACGTCGTCGGGGATCATCCCGGTGGCCGTGGCGCCGCCCGGCAGCAGGATGTTGACGGTGACGCCGGACCCGGCGAGGTCGGCGGCCATGATGGCGGACAGGGATTCCGCGCCCGCCCGGGACGGACCGTACGGGACGAAGCCCCGGCGTCGCATGGTCTCGTAGTTCATCGAAATATTGATGATCTTGCCGTGCCCCCGCTCGACGAAGCGCGGCGCGATCTCGCGAGCGACGAGGAAGTAACCCGTGAGATTCGTGTCGACGACGTCCCGGAAGCCCGCGGGATTCACCTCCCAGAAAGGCCGCGGCTCGGTGAGGAATCGGGGGTTGACGTGCCGCATCCCCAGACCGGCGTTGTTCACCAGGACGTCCAGGCCGCCCAGCCGGCGGAACGACTCCTCGGCGCCGTGCCGTACCGACTCCTCGTCGCGGACGTCCATGACGATGCCGTCCACCCGACCGGGGGTTTCGGATAGCGCGGACACCGCCGCCCGCAGCCGCTCCTCACCGCGGCCCGTTATCAGCACATGGGCACCCCCGTCGGCCAGGGCCCGAGCCATCGCCAGACCCAGGCCGCTGCTCCCCCCGGTGATGAGTACACGAACGTCCGTTACATCAGGCACGGCAGCCTTCCTTTCCCCAGAGGGATCCACGTTAGCCTCCGCTCCGGCCGACGCCGTACGCACCCTCAGCCGGCATATCGAGCACTGATCCTGCGATGGAGAAACGGCCCAGCGCCGGAGATGCCCCGGAACCGGCACCCTGGTTTCCCGCCCCGCGGTCAGAAAGGGGGAGACGATGCGACGCTTCGCCGGTTGGCTGGCCGACTCCGGACCGGTCATCATCCTGGCGGCAATCGCCGGCGCCGGATCGTTCACCCACATCCGCGACACCGCCACCGTCCACGGACAACACGGCTGGATGGCCTGGGCCATCGCCGCGTCCCCCGGCGAACAAGGGGTGGACCAACTCGGGGGAGACCCACGACTCCCGGGGCCTCAAGCACCGAGCCAAGGACGACACCCGGGAGATTCCGATCCCCGCTGGCCTCCCGGCCGTACGACCTGCGTCACGCCGCTGTCTCCCTGTGGCTCAACGCCGGGGTTCAGGCAACCGAAGTGGCCAAGCGGGCCGGCCATAGTGTCGATGTGCTCCTGAGGGTCTACGCCAAGTGCATCGAGGGACAGCGGTCTCGCGCCAACCGGCAGATCTCCGACGCCCTCGACGACTGATCATTCTGTCCCATGTCGAAGGCCCTGGAGCTACTCCAGGGCCTTCAGCGTGCCTGGCTACTGCTGCCATACTTTGCCAGTGGTCGAGCAGCTCGAACGAGACTCCACGGCTCGTCGTGCGTGGCCGTGGTTGGTCCTGGCGGTGCTTGCCTCGCTGGTGCCGTGGGTGCTCGTGGCCTCGACGGAGAGCGGTTATGTCCACTACATACCGCTGGTCTCCTTCGCCGCTCTCTTCATGGGCGTTGCCGCACGCTCACTCTTCGTCCTGGACATCTTCATCACGGGCAATCTGCCGTTGCTCGTCCTACTCGCGGCTGTCTGTTGCCGTAGGTGGCGGGCTGCCGGAATGGTTGTCGCGGCCCTCCTCGGGGCTATGGCGGTCATCAACCTGACGTACTTCCTCGGCGGGCTTCCCCGGGAGTTCACGCCCGCAGATCTCAGCGCCAGCTCCCAACCGGACTTCTATCTGAGCACTGGGCAACCCGGGATTGCGATGCTGGCGGCGGTTGCGTATGCCTTCGCCGCTGTAATGCTCGTCGTCGGGTCACGTCGCGGGAAGGTGCCGACTCGCCCCGCGAGTGCCTGACCTGCTAGCCACAATCTGGGAAAACGTCGTCAAGATCGGATCGCATATGGTTCGCGATCATTGACCTACGGCTGCATACGACGGCACTCGGTTGCATGTGATCGCTGAGAGAGGACAAGCTGAGCCCCAGGTCAGGGGCTAAGCGGCTGGTCAGGAGAGTGCCCCCGGCAGGATTCGAACCTAATGACTCCGTACGACTCCGAGTTCGCGACTCGGGTGCTCGTCCCTGAAGCCTCGATTCGAACTGGAGCATGACTCCTGACCGCAGGCCGTGCGTCATGGGCGAGTCCTGGCGGGTGGCGGTCGACGGGGACCGAGTGAACGCCTATTGCGATACCGGGCCTGGAGCCCCCTGCTAAGGCAGTGCGCCTCGGTCCCCGTCGATCACCGCCCGCCTTCGCCCATTTTCGGCAAGATCGTGGCAGTGAATCAGCCGCAGGAGACACCGCTCGCATCTACCGGGGCCGTCGAGCCCTTGTGCAGCGTGCGGGCCTGCGGCCAGCTGGGGTCACGAACTGCTTATCGGATGTCGAGCCGTCGAGCTCTCTCATTAGGGCGTGGCGTGCCCCTGCGCGGCTCACCTGCCACAACGACCGACAAAGGAGATACTGTTGACAGTGACGTGCGGGATCGACTGGGCAGAGAAACACCACGACGTCGCCCTGGTCGACGAGACCGGAAAGCTCGTGGCTAAACGGCGCATCAGCGACGACGCCCAAGGATGGCGGATCCTGGTCGAGCTGCTGGCCGAACACGGCGACCGCCCCGACGAGCAGATCCCCGTCGCGATCGAGCCCAGCCGGGGGCTGCTGGTGTCCTGCCTGCGCGCCACCGGCCGCAAGGTGTACGCGATCAACCCGCTCGCCGTGGCCCGCTACCGCGAACGCCACACCGTCGCCCGCGCCAAGTCCGACCACGCCGACGCCATGACCTTGGCGAACATCCTGCGCGTCGACGCCGACCACCACCGGGCACTGCCGGACGACTCCGAGCTGGTGCAGGCGATCGCCGTGCTGGCCAGCGCCCACCAGGACGCGGTCTGGAACCGCCAGCAGCTGGCCAACCAGCTCCGGTCGCTGCTGCGCGAGTACTTCCCCGCGGCGTTGAAGGCCTTCCACGTCAAGAACATCGGCCTGACCTCCCGCGAGGCCCGCGCCGTCCTTCAAGCCGCGCCGACACCCACCGCGGCCGCCAAACTCACCACCCGCCGACTGCACGCCCTGCTGCGCGCCTCGGGCCGGCAACGCAACATCGCCACCTGGGCAGAGCGGCTACAGGCGCTGTTCGGCGAAGAACACCTTTGCCGGTTCCCACTGGTCGAGGAAGCGCTCGGCCGCCAGACCCAGGCCCTGCTGCTGCAGCTGGACGCGGCCTGCCGCGCCGCCGACGAGCTCGCCGAGGCCACCAGCGAGGCCTTCCACCAGCATCCCGACGCGGCCATCATCACCAGCTTCCCGGGCCTTGCTGACCTGACCGGCGCCCGCGTGCTCGCCGAACTCGGCGACGACCGTACCCGCTTCGCCGACGCCCGCGCCCTGAAGGCCTACGCCGGCGCGGCCCCCATCACCCGTGCCTCCGGCAAGAGCCTGGTGGTCCACCACCGCAAGGTGAAGAACCAGCGCCTGGCCGCCGCCGGGTACGTCTGGGCCTTCGCCGCCCTGCGCGCACCAGGCCCCCGGGCCCACTACGACCGCCGGCGCGCCGAAGGCGACCGGCACTCCAGCGCGCTACGCAACACCTTCAACCGGATGCTCGGCTGTCTTCACCACTGCCTGCAGAAAGGCACGACCTACGACGAACACGTGGCCTTCCCCACGCGCCTGGAGGCTGCCGCTTGACGTCTTAGGCAGAGAGGTAGAGCGCCGTCTGTGTGTGCCTCTTCTCACTGTATTCGGTGGACGATCTTGCGTCGCCGTCTTCGTGGACTTCCCGGCCGTCGGCTCCTCGGCAACGCCCCCCTCGCCACGAACGGCTCGGCCCTACGCTCACGCAACTGAGTACGAATACTCATGCGCCGTTCTGGCGGCCTTCATACGCTTCGATCATGCTTGTGAAGCTGACCGCCACCGGGTGGTGGCTCGGGTGGGCAGCCGCAGCCGCCGCCGGCCTCTGGCTCCGGTGGACGCCCCCTCGGGACGTCGGCAACGACCGCTGGAAACTGGTGGCCGCCCAGCCGTCGGTCACCTATGGACAGGTCATCGCCACCGGCGAGCACGACGCCTGGGCCGTCGGCTGGGACATCCTCGGCGTCGGCGCCTGGCTGCCGGTGGTCGACGGCCCACACCGCCCCACGGTCTTCCACTGGGACGGCGACCGCTGGACGAAAAGCGACTTCCCGGTGAGACGCGGCGACATCAGCTCAGTCGCCGCGTCCGCCCCCTCCAACGTGTGGGCCCTCGCCAACGACGAGAGCGGCACCTCCGTCCTGCGCTGGGACGGACACAACTGGGCGATCGCCCAGAAGCTGCCCGGTACGTGCCTCGCCGTCACCGCTGACAACGACGTGTGGGTCTTGGGCGACTACAAGGCCTGGCACTACAACGGCGCCACCTGGTCGGAACAGAGCGTCTCCTTCCGCGCCTTCCGGGTCAGCGCCCGCTCCGCCTCCGACATCTGGGCCCTCGACGGCGACGCCCCCTGTGTGCACCACTTCGACGGCCAGGTCTGGACCCGAGTCAACCTGACCCCGACGCTACCCAAGGCCCCACCCCCGTCCGACAATTCCCCGCCCGACCCGACCGGCCCTCGGCTGACCGCCATCACCGCCGACCCGTCCGGCATCTGGATCACCGGGGAGATCGGGGCGTCGTCGTTCCTGCTCTCCCAGACCGGTTCCGGCTGGCGCAGCGAGGACACCTCCGCGAAGGCCGGACGCATGATCCGTGACCTCCCACCCGTCCCCGACGGCAGGGGCGGCCACTGGTTTCTCGGCTCCACCGACATCAACGGTTACGACTCCGCCCTCGCCCACCGCGCCCCCTCCGGCCACTGGACCAGGGTTCCGTCCGGCGGCGAACTGACCTCGCTGTCGGCCGTCCCCGGCGGCCCGCTCCTGGCCACCGGACTGATCGGCAAAGCTTCAGGCGTCTTCCGCAACCTTCCCTGAAGAGGACCCTGCAGAAGCAACCAGTCGGACATGACTTGACAGGTTAGGCAGATCGGATGTCTGCGGCACCCGTTTTAGGAGAGCGATGATCCTTCAGCGTGAGCTATGGCCTTGATCTGCCTAAACGCCTTGGTCAGCCCTCACGCCCTGCTTGATCATTTCGCGTAGAGTTCACGTCCGTCCAGTTGTCACCTCCTTCCCTGGTGGCCGAAGCCGGCGTCACCCCGTTCCCGGCATGGCACGCGTTGTGGGCACGACGACAGAGAACGGGAAGCCGATCATTGCGTCTACCACACGATCATCCAGCGGCTCGTCCGCCTGATGACGTTCTGGCCGGACTGTCGTCACATGGCCCGTCGGAACAACCTTCACCACGTTTGGGAATCCCGACGGTGGTCGAGAAGGGTGGGGCGAACTGTCCGGCGGTGGGACCTGGGATGGCAGAGGATCGCCTACCTCACCTGGTTGTTCCACGCCCTCGCAGTCCGGAAGATGATCGTTTCGGAGGGTGCTCAGGCGATTTCGTCCCGCCGATGGCGTTCGATATTCAGACGCACTCCACCTCGCCCTATGGTCGCGGGGCTTTCTCCACTGGACTGCAACGTGTTTGGCAGCGAGTCCAGGCTTGCCGCCAATGACAGAACCTCTGAGCAGGCCATAGCGACCGAGTCTTGAAGGTCGTCACGCGCCTCCCTAGGGAACGGATTGTTCCGCCTGGCCGCGTCCAAGTTCTGCATATTCTGCACGAGCATTCTGAGGTCCCGGTTGGCGCGGCGAACCGGCCCGAGTTGAAGCCGGACGGCTTCGATGGCCTCTGTCGCCTTGACTTGTCGGGACGTCCGTATCTCACTGTCCAGACGCGTGGATATGGCCTTGAGTGACTCGACGATATCCGTTGTCGCATCGTTCAGAAGCTTGAATCTTTCGTCGTGGTCGTCGGCGTCCAGGGCGTCATTCAGGCTAGTCTCCGCTTTCGCCATGAGCTTAGATTGGTCCGAGAGGAACTTTTCCAGCTCACCGGCCAAGGTCAGCCGACCCTTCCCGTCCAGCGCTCGTCGACGCGAGAACGGAGCCTGCGGACGGCTTTCTGGATGTCACCGAGCGTGCGGGTGTCGGCCTGCTGCTCGCGGGCGAGGGCCAGCAGTTCGAGTAGCTCTCCGAGCACCCGCCGGACGGAAGAGGCCATTTGGACGGATTCCAGATCCGACTGGAGTTCCCGCGCCCGCCGGATGAGCGGGACGGATCGCGGTCCCAGCCCGGACGGTGTGGTCTGAGAAGGGATGCCCTCAACTGCTGCGATGAGGTCATTCAGTGCCTTGATGATTCCAGCTTCCCGCGCCGGCCGGCGGAAGGGCAGCACGTTGCTGGGCGAAGTTTCGCGCCCGGAGTCGTGGCTCGTGGCCTGTTCGCGGGGCGGCAGGGGGGCGCGGTCGGTGGCGCACGCTTCGGTCGGCGAGGTCGCCCAGTTGAGGGACGTCGAGGGGGACGGGAAGAGAGTGTCCATAGCGAGCGCGGCGACCTCGAGATACCACCACCGATCCGCTTCGCAGGTATCGTCCCGTGCCATGGATCGGAGGGCGCGTCCAAGGAGTACCAGCAGGGTCTGATTCTCCACATCCAGCGGCTCGATCGATGAAAGCCAGGAGCCGGCAGCTTTGTGGATCAGCAGCGAGAAGTCGAGGTAGCCCTGGAGAGGAACGGAGCGCAAGACCCTTTTCGGCCTCACCACTGTCTCGGCCAACGCGCTGCGGAGTGCCAAGTGCGGCGTCAGCGACGGCAGCCAGGCTGCGGCGGCCGCCAGCAGGAGCCTCATCGGATCGTGCGCTCGTGGGCCCTGGTCATCGAAGTGCTCAAGATCAATGAGGAGGAACTCGTCGTCCTTGATACGTTTCTCTGATTCGCCGGTTACCGGTACGAGAATGTTCCCGAGGTGCAAGTCGCCGTGGGTGTTGCCTTTCAATATCTTGAAGGGCTTCTGCCATGAGGGATGTCGTCCCTGCAGCAGGGCGAGCGGATTAGGCAGGGGTGTAGTTCGGCCGCGGAGGGTGATGAACTCCTCCTCTTCGTTCAAGCCGTTTGCTTTGGCGAACTCGCGGATCGCTGCTGTGCGGTCGACTCGCTCTGCAAGGAACTGCTGGATGAAATGGCAGGCAGGCTCTTCGTGGTTGAAGGACGTGCCGCCGTTCCAATGCTGCATCATCGTGGTGAGGACGGTCGAACAGACGCGAGGAAAGTCCGGGTGGTCCTGAAGTTCGGCCAATGGCGTCATCGTTCCCGAATCGGTGAGGGCAAGCGACTGCTGGTACGCGCGCCATGGCCCGCCGGGCAGGGGCTTGGGAGAGTCCTTCCAGATCAGCAGATGTTTTCGGAAGCGGTCAGGGATCGACGCTTTGGCTTTGGAGAGCGAGGAGACTTGAAAGGAGGTGAGTTGGAGTGCCGCCTTTAGGACGATGTCCTCCGGCCCCAGGTCTCCGTTGTGCGGATAGCGCCGCATGACCACGACGTAGGCGCCGCTGTGGCCGGAGAGCCACCGCCGATATTCCAGATCGAAGTCTTCGAGTTCGACCCAGGCTTGGATATACTCGGCGAGCTCGGCGACATGTTCGCCTTTGCCTTCGCTCAGCCATTTGTCCTTGTGGAGGAACCGGCCTTTGGGCACGATGGCCTGCCTTCCGAACGCAGTCGGCTCGGGTGGTACGCGCACCGTAACACGAGGGGCGGCTGACGAGGATGGACGCAGACCGATGACAGATTCCTCTTCCGGACATACGGTCGTGGTGTGACACAGCCGATACAGCAAGGTTCGTCGCCGAACAGGATGGTTGAGACGCTAGAGCTGGTGAGATGGCATATAGAGCGTTATGACCGCCTTCGTGCCTCTACCGCCGCGCGTGCGTCGGTAGTGTTGAGCGCAGGGGCCATTCTCTCGGCAGGGAACGCGGTGATCCTCTCGCAGGTCGTCAACCTGTCGGAGAAGCGGCTTGGGCCATGGTCGGCCGCAGTGTTCGGGCTTGGCTTGCTCGTCAGCGTGAGCCTGGTGGTCCTCTCGCTGCTTCAGGCGTCGGGTGTGCTGGTGGCGTTGAAAGGTAGTCGCGAGATTTACACGGACGCGAGCACGACGCCCACCGGTCTGTTTTTCAGCGCGAGCGACACGGTCTCCCGATTGTCGACCTTCCAGGAGTTTCAGGAGGCGATGGCAGCGCAGGCTCAGGCGGACATCGTAGAGGCGGCCCAGGTCGAACTCTGGATCGTGATCCGGCAGCACCGGCGGCGCTACCAGCGCCTGCGGGCGTCCGTTCAAGCCCTCCGCTGGGCCGCACTGGTCTTCTTGATCGCACTGGCCGGCCTGATGATCACCGTCCTCTTGAACGGCTTCTGACGCGGCCTGTACCGAAGCAGCGCGCCGGACGGGGGGCCAGGGTGGGTGTTCGTCTCCGGTCATATTGTGGACCCGGCCCGCCCCTCGATGTTCCTGGCCCATGCCCCGGCTGCAAGTGGCTGCGTGCTATCCGTTCCACCCCATGCTCATAGGGGTCGCCAAGGACGAGTGGAGCAAGGTCACCGGATTTCAGCGCGTCCGGTCTACCATGAGAATTTTCGCCGCTACCGTCTACGCGCAGCAGCAGCGCGGCAAGGCTGGCGATTGGGTACCTGCGCTGATCGGTCCTGGCGACCTGCCCCTCAGCGACTCCGCCGTTCGCGAGGCGCTGCTCGGCTCCGGTCTCGTCGAGGACGACCGCACCATCTCAAACTATTCTGTGGCCAGCCATGGCTGAGCCGTTGTGGCGTCGGCTTGGAGAACGCGAGCCGTACATGAGCTGCGGATGCGTCCGAGAACCGCCACCTCACGCGCGAATCGAGCACGAAACTCGTGGTCACTGGCGAGCGAGGGGTGGATGAGCTTGACTACAACGCGTTCACCTCGGTTGTTCACGTCGGCGAACACCGTGCCCATGCCGCCGGAGCCTAGATGTACTCGGTCATGGCGTTGGTGACAGTCGGCTGATCGGTGGAAGGCCGTTGAGTGCGGTGTGACGTCGTTGAGTGTTGTAGTACTCCAGCCATGGTTGCTGACTGCGGATGGTGCTCCAATACGCCAGCGTCCGCATTCGCTCTCGGTGACGCACGGGACTCCCGACGATCAGCCGGGCGTGATGCCGGGGGCGGCATCCGGCTCGCGTCACCACATCGCTCGGTGGCAAGCCGACCCCGAACACAAGAGCGGGTACCGATACCATGCCTCTGCGCTGCTGATCTGTATCTCGTTGTCTGTCATCGTTTCCAGCTGTTTCCGTGCTGTGTGCCCTCATAGTGCCCTGATTCCTCCTCGGCTGCCCCCTGGTTGACGGTCGTTTGAGACGGTGGGCGGGGAGGTCGGGCCACGCATTGAGAGAGGGCTTGTACTCCTCCGACGAGCCGTCGGCGGGTCACGTTAACGAAGTTCAGCCGTGCCGTTTCGTTGGACTCTCGCGCCTGCGCCCAAGTGCCCGCAGAGCAGAGTTCACCCTTCTCTATGGGGTGACTGAGGTGCTCCAGAGATTCCGGACATACCGCCCGATAGGGTGGTAATAGTCCGAAGGAGATGGGAACGTGCCGAAAGGTTCCAAGCGCAGGTTCAGCCAGGAGTTCAAGGACGAGGCTGTGCGCATGGTTCTCGACGGT
>NZ_JBFBIK010000092.1:0-31098 GCF_040685555.1 Sphaerisporangium sp. NPDC088356 | reverse complement strand
ATACGCCCCTGGACTGCGAAAACTCATTATTTAGTTCAGTTAACTTGTAGCACCATGACGGGCGGGGGCGCTGCGACGGGTCGATGTGCTGTTCGCGCGCCTGATCGATGGTGAGTGTGCCTGGCCACCAGGCGCCCGCATTGTCCTGCTGCCGCCAGGTGTCGGTCCAGGTGCAGATGCGTTCGATCGCCTCCTGTGCGCCGGTCACGCCGACGTCGCGAAGCACGGCCAGGGACAGCAGGGCCAGGGCCGAGGCGATGCCGTGGGACGCGGACGTGGTGCAGATGCAGCAGATCGGGCAGCACGACGGCCAGGGGCACCGTGCCGGCCTTCTTCAGCATGTCGCGGTAGGTGGCGAGTGTCTGCCGTCGCTGTGCCCAGCAGGAAACGATCTGCTCGCCTGCCAGGTGTCCGGCCAGGGCTTCATGGTCGCCCGGCCGGGCCATGCGTACGGCCTGGTCATAGATGATCCGGTCGGGTGGGGACGCGTCGGCGCGGCTGTGACGGATCAGCCAGCGCATCGCGGCATCGGCGTCACCCAGGCAGGCGGCGGCGATGTCGAGCAGGCTGGCGGCGGTTATCGCGTGCAGGTTCGGCCCTGCCCGGGAGGCGGTCGCCGTCAACTGCGCGAGGGCGGCGGCGGAGTCGGCCGCGAAGTAGGCCTCGACCGCGTTCATGACGGCGGGTCCGCCGAAACGGGTGGTCTCCGGGAGGTAGGTGTCCCACTGCACGCGCGCCGTCAGCCTGGCTCGGCGCACCTGCTCGGTCCATGCGGTGACCTGGGCAGCGGCGTCGGCGAATCTGCTCTCGGGAACGGTAAGCCGGATGCGGAGATGGTGGTCGGGATCGCGGTAGCGAAGAAACCACCACTGGGTGTCGGCGCCGAGCGCGTCGACCAGGCGTGGCAGATGGCGGATGAGGATGGCATCGTGCCGGTCGGGGTGCCCGTACAGCTTGAGCGACACCCGCCCGTGCTGGCCGGGCAGGAAGCCATGCTCTCGAGTAGTCACCTCGCGCGGGAGGCGAGGTTGCTCGGCAGGCCGGCCGGTCGCGGAGAGTGGGATCACGAGCTCGTGGCCGGGGCAACCGATCCATCCGGCCGCGTCCACTTCAGGGGCGGTGCGCAGCACGGCGATGCCGGCGCGGTCCACTTGGGCGCGCAGCAGGGCGCGGTGCGCGGGCTCGCGGAGGTTGATCTGCCCACGGCACGCGATGCGCCGACGACGACAAGCGTGAACCGGCCCTCGGCCAAGGCCCGCGGGGTGGGCGCCTCGATCCGTACGGTCAGCTCCGTGGTGGGCTGAACCGGGGCGTCCGGGCCCACACCGCCGAGGTCGGCGATCATGTCGTCGTCGAGCAGGATCTCGCGCTGGCGGCGTAGCGCGGCGTTGTGGGCCATGGCCAGCAACTTGCGGTCGCGGTCGGCAAGGATCACCTCCTCCGGCGCGTGTGCGCCGTCGTACCCGGCTGGGTAGCCGAGCCCGATGTCGGCGTCAACGACGTCCCGGAGCGGGACCAGGGCGCGCGGGCCATACCGGTCCAGGAATCGTTCATGCCAGGCCACCCACACAGCGGAGAGCACGGGCCGGCGGGCCAGACGGACAAGTGCGGCTGCCGCCGTAGCCGCCTCGGAGGCCACCGCGGCGGGCACCGTCACCTCCCCGTCCAGGCGCAGATCGACCGAGAGCGGCGGGCGCTTGGTGTGATGGATTCCCGCCATCGCCACCACGGCACGTGCTCGATACTCGCCCGTCGCGGCCACGGGTGCCCGGTCATGAGCGGCGAGTTCGTCAGCGAGGGCGTGCAGGCTCTTCACGATGTCGGCCACCTCGCCGATCTCCCATGCGTTCACCGCGTCCAGCTCCTGGAGGAGGTGCCGCAGAGGATCACAGCGCGTCATGGGCGGGCGCAGGCTGGTGAACAGAAGGCGCTGGGCGACCAGCTCGGCCACGAGCGTGTCGACGGTGGTCTCGGCAGCGCGCGGGGAGGCCGCCGACAGCCGGGTGATCAGGTCCGACACCAGGAGGGGATCACGGGCAAGTCGGAGCGCGGTCCGTACGGGGCCGGTGGCGCGCACGCTCACATGCCCTGAGGCACCGCCGGCCTCGGTGCTGGGGCGGTGTTCGAGCACCAGGCGGCCATCACGCTCGAAGACGAGGTTGTTGGCCGTCACCTTCAGTCGCCGCCGCAGCGCCGTCTCGCCTTCCAGCCGTTGTACGACCCCGCCGAGCCACTCCGCAGTGACCCGGGCCCTCGGGCGGTGCGCGTCCCCGCTGTGCACCGCAGGGAGGTCCGGCGCGGAACTGATGCGCATCGGAGCGATGCCAGCGAACAGGCCGAACGGCGTGGCCCGGCCCGAGGAGCGCAGCAGGTAGCGCATCACCGACAGCACCGCCCGGCGCATCGCCAAGTCGGACATGCGCCGTCCAGCGCAGATATCGCGTCCTCGCCTTGCCAGGTCAGGGCTGGCCTGCTCCACGGCCGCCGCGAATCCGGGCGTCTGCCACGTGCAAGCCAGCCAAGCGCGCCAGGAAGCGGGACCCGCGTCCGGGCCGGTCAGATCAGGCCACGCTGTGATCCGCTGATCCGGCGGCCACGCTGGGGCACGCAACATTGCGGAGCCGAGGTATCGGTACATCAGCCGCTCCCGTGGTTGGGGGTGCCCGACCAGCCGGGCAGCGATGGCCGGTCGGGCGCTCGGGTCAGGCGTCGAATCTCAATGGAGCGCCTACGTGCCGCAGCTCACGCATGCGGTCCCGCACGTCGAGTTGCAGCCGTCGTCGGTCATGCGGATGAGCTGATCGGCGGCCACGCCGGACTCGACGATGGTCACGTCCAGGTCGGCGAGCCACTGGGTGTCCCAGCCATCGGCGGCCTGATCGGGTTCGGGTGGCGCGAGTGCTGCCGCGCCTCCGGCAGTGCGGGCGGTCATGACGGTGCCTCCTTCGTTGGGGCGGTTGGGGTTCCCCGGTGCCTCCAGGGGCAGGTCCGTTCGACCTTCCCGAGGGCGCCGGTGGTCTAGTGCCAGGTGACGACGACGGTCCCGTGCCGTTTCGGCAGGACACCGGCCGAGGAGGCCGGCGGGGTGGCGGCCTTGGGGATGTACCGGATGGAAGCGGCGCCGCGTCGGTGGTACTTGTCCGCCCACTGGCGCAGCAGCTCCGCGTACCGGTCGGCGAGCTTTCCGGCCGACGGGCCGTGAGCGTAGACGCCGCTCTCGTATCCGCTGCTCAGCTCGTCGCTCGGCCGCGCCGCGCGGTAGGCGAAGCTGTCCCCGTTGATCAGGACGGGCACGCCCCTGAGGGCCGGGCGGGCGACCAGATGTTGGTCGACGGCCTCTTGGTCGGCGTGCAGCAGCGCCATGTTCGGGTCGTTGGTGAGCAGGAACAGTGCCTGCTCGCCGGGCAGGTCGAATACCGCGCCGGACCAGCGTTCGAGCCTCGGCAGGTGCAGCGCCCGGCGTAGCGCTGTCCCGGTCGAACGCGATCCAGCGGGTCGTCCCCTTCATCCGGAGCGGAACAACGATACGGCCGTCGTCGCCGAGTTGCTCGATCCAGGCGGGCGGGATGTCCCAGCTCCCGGCCGTGACGATGATCCTCTCGAACGGAGCAGCCTCGGGGACGCCCCGCTCCGCGTCGGCCAGCACCACGTGCACGTGGTCGTAGCCCGCCTCGTGCAGGAAGGCGCCGGCGCGTTCGACGATCTCCGGGTCGATGTCCACCGTGGTTACGCGTCCGCTGTCGCCGACGAGCTCGGCCATCAGCGCGGCGTTGTAGCCGCCGCTGCCGGCCTCGCACACGCGCATGCCAGGCTTGATCTCAGCCGCTTCCAGCATGACGGCCTGGAGGTGCGGGGCGGATACGGAGCTGAGGGTCAGGCCGTTGTCGTCGCGCTTGACGATCGGCGCGTTGTCCACGCCGTAGGCCACCTCCAGCGACTCGCCCGGCGTGAACAGGTGGCGCGGCACAGTGGCGAAGGCCGCCGCCACGGGCTCGGACTGGATCGCGCCCTGCTCGCGGAGTTCACCCACCATGGTGGCACGCAGCTCGGCAAAGTCTCGGACGTCGTTGTCGGTGGTCAAGGGTGGATCCCCTCTTCGTGGACGTGATAGAGGCAGCCGACCAGTTTGTGGGTATCGATGATCAAAGAGGGCTGGCACCCGGGCAGTTCCCGGGCCGGCACGCTGAGGGATAACCCCGACTTCCGGTATTCGACGACCTCACGGGTCCGCTGCTGGGGCGCGGTCACGGCGTCCTTGGGCAGGAGCGGAACGAACGCTGAACTCACGACAATCTCCATGGCAGGACCATCGACGGCGCTGTCAGCGTGACACGACCGCGAGGAGAATGACGAGGAATATTCTTGAGATTTCTCGAATCTGATCAGCATGCAGGGACGGCGCGAAATATCGAGCTACGCCGTCGCGGCGCTTTCGCCATCGTCGTCGGGGAGCTCCGAGCGCAGTTCCTCCATCACCTGGGTGATGACGGCGCGGGCGCGGGCGCCGTAGGCCGCGACGGAGGCCATCGCCCCGAAGACCTTCTCGTGCAGGTCGATCTCCTGGGCCTGGGTCAACGTCAACTCGGCCGAGAAGATCTCCACGAGCACCTGACGGTCATCGAAGATCCTGAAGCCGCACCCAGGAGCGACGACGAACGGCGTGCCGAACGGGATGACGCCGAGCCGCACGTTGGGCAGTGTCGAGGCGGCCACCAGCCGATCGAACTGAGGCAGCATCAGCTCCGGCGGGCACAGCCGGTACCGCAGAACGGCCTCGGTGATCACGAAGTGGAAGCGCTTGCGCGGGTCGTAGAGGATCTCCTGGCGGGCCAACCGTGCGCGAACGGCGCCGTCGATGTCGTTGGTGATGCCGAACAGCCCGATGGCCTGAGCCAGCCGGTGACGGGCGTATCCCGCTGTCTGGAGCAGTCCGGGAACGAAGGCGGGCTCGAAGACCCGGAGACGAGTAGCGCGCCGTTCCATATCGGCCCAGTTATCCTGATGGTGGCGAGTGCCCCCGCTCAAGAGGCGCTGCCACTCCGCGTGCGCAGACTCCATCGTGCGCAGCATGGCCAGCGCCGAGGCGCCGTCCTGCTCGTCGCCGGTCGTCGCGCCGACCCAGCCGGTGACCTCGGCCTCGGTGGGAGTCTGCTTTCCCGTCTCCAGTTTCGAGATCTTCGAGGCAGGCCAGGAGAGACGCTCGGCGAGCTCACGGCCGGTCAGGCCGGCGGACGCGCGCAGGCTGCGCAGCTTGTTGCCGAGTGCCTCTCGGGCTTGCTGGACGCTGGTCACGCCCCCCTTTCTACTCAGCCGTCCTACCCCCGTGCCAAGTCAGCGAGGAACTGTTCACGGGTGACCGCCCGGTGCCAGGCGTCGTCACGAGCCGCCGCCAGCTCGACCACGATGGCCGGGTCGGTGACGATCTCGGCACCGAGCAGTACGTCATCCTCGTCGAACTTCAGCCGAGCGGCCCATTTGGAGTCGAACAGCCAATAGTCGAGCTCCGGCAGACCGGCCGCCTGCGCCCGGTCCAGGTAGCGGATGTGCTCCCCCGCCTGGATGGCGAACTGCGCGCACCACAGGCCGAAGCGGGAGTAGTCCGACAACGGGACGGAGACGACCCGCACGCGGTGGACGAACTTACCCTTGGCCGCGTGTTCGGCCATGAGATCGAGCCATAGCCGATTCCACGCCAGGTCGTCGGGCTCGCCGGCGAGGAATCGGCGGAGCGGCTCGTACTCGCCCGGAGAGTTGTAGCATTCCCGAGGCTCCAGCCGGAACGCGGTGTGCTCGAACGCCCTGAACAGATCCCCGAACGCGTCGCCGGAAACCAGGGTCAACGACCCTCACCGGCGCCTTCGTCAGCCGCCGGGGTCGTGACGGCGTCGTGGGCGGTAGCGGCCTGGTAGAACCTCAGCAGCGCTAGCGGGATCTCGATGTCGGCCTCCCCGGAAGGCACCTCTCCGAGGTCGGCGAGCGCCTGCGAGTCAGTCACGCAGTAGCCCCGCACCACGAGGCTGCCCCGGTCGGTGGCCCAGAGTGTGGGCGAGCCCCCATTCTGCGAAGTCGAACCGAGGAACGTAACCCTCATATCTGCCTCCCCCGGAGAAGAATTCGAGAACATTCACCATGAGAAAACTACGACTCGACGTAGCCGTCAACCCTCTGGACGCGACCGGTCTAGAGGGCCGGCGGCTCACGCCATCCAGCGCGTCATCGGGGTCTGCAGCCATCGGGTCCCCCTCACCGAGGACATTCGCGCCGCGATCCTGAGCTGCCCGAGGAAGATGTGGGAGGTCGCCTACGACGCCGATGGACGGATCCGCGTCGGCGCCAAGGCCGACCACTCGGCCCCATGCGGCCCAGGCGATGGATTGGAAGGGGGCTGACCCCGCGGGTGGGGACTCGGCACAGCCCACGCGCCACCTGGTGAGGCGAGGCTCCGGAGACCGCGTCCAGCGCCTCAGCCTCCCAGGTGTCATCGACGCCGGCCCGGGTCTCGATTTGGTAGGCCACCGGCCGGAGAGGGATCACTTACGACGGAGGGCCCGCGCTAACGTGCGGAGCAAGCAGGTCAAGGTCAGCGACACGGAGCGCATGAGCTAGGCCGAGGCGCGGCGGCTGTGGGAGCGCATCGTCCTCGGCCGCGCCCGATAGACACGCGGCGGTCCTGCGCGGAACACGGGCCGGGTCCGTCGCGTCAGACCGTGCAACGCCCTCGACGCCGTCAGGCCCGGCGGCGCGGCCTCATCGCCGCCTTCACCAGCAGGACCACCCCGAGCACCACGCCCGTCATGACGAGGGCGAACCCGATCAGCAGGTTCCAGTTCCCCAGGGCGCCCAGAACCGGGGCCTCCGGGCTGGCGTAGAAGCCGGCGATCCACAGAACACCGACGGCCGGCAAGAGCGCCGTGGTGAGAACCTTCCGCCGCGATCCGCCCTCGACCGGTTTCCGACGAGCATCGGAATCGTCCACCGAATGACTCCTGTCCAGCGCCTCATGAACAAATCATTCTGAACGCCAGTCGCTTTCTGCGGGCCATGCTGAGGAGTGACGATATAAGGCCTCGGCCCGCGTCCTCTGGCCGCCAATGCCCGCCGTATCTCCCGTTCAAAACGTCGAGCATCACGGGAATCGCGGCGCCCTCCTTTCACGCCATCTCGAACCAGACGACCCGGCCGCTCTCGTCGTCTTTCCAGCCCCAGGAGGACGAGAGTTCCCGGACCCGCGTTCCTCATCGCGCCACCTCCCAGACCCGATCGGCCGCGTCGCCCGCCAGCGCCCGTACGCGCCGGTCCTCGCCCCGCCCCCACGTGTAGAACCACGTGCCTTTACGCGCCATCGCCATGACACGGAGCGGCCCGGACTCCCGGGGAACCAGCAGAGCCGGATCCTTGCCCATCGGCAACTCGACCGCCGCGCCGAGACCGCGCCTGTGCAGATCCCACGCCAGCCGGACCAGGTGAATGAACTGCTCTTCCTTCACCTTTCGGGAATTCCGCTGAGCGCTTATGGATGGGGCGCCATTTCTGCAGTGGCAATAGCGGCGGGAACTGTGTCGAGGTCGCCGGCAATCTGCCTGGGCTTGTCGCCGTCCGTGACAGCAAGAATCCTGCCGGTCCGGCCCTCGTCTTCACCCCGGGGGAATGGACCACCTTCCTCGGCGGTGTGAAGACCGGCCGCCTCCGCCGATAAGCGCCCCCACTCTCAACAGCTTTGTCACAGCCACCCTGCCGGGGGTACGGCCCGTCCGTCCCCCCGGCAGGGTAGGCGCGCGTCACCGGCCCACCCAACCGCGTCCCAGACACCCGAAATCCACCGGGCTCAACCCCGACCGAAGCTCACGGGCTGGGCGGGAAGCACCGGCCCACCACCCAACCGGGCTCCGGGTGGGCCAAACACCCATCCCCACCCGCCGCCGACGGTCACCCCATCGTCTCCGCCCCGATCGACGGCCCCTTCGGCCGGACGTTCACCTTCGCCGACCCCGACGGCTACCAGGTCACCCTCCACGACCGCACCTGATGGGCCATCACGGGCCGGACGGAGAGCACCGGCCCACCAGGTGGGCCGAGTAGCTACCCGAGGGTCGAGGGATCGGTGTTGGCGCCGCAGATGAGGACGGCGACGCGCTCCCCCGGGTCCGGGACGTACGCGCCCGAGCGCAGGGCGGCCAGGGCGGCGGCGCCCGCGTGCTCGGCCGCGATGCGATGGTCGCGCCACAGCTCCGCGCGCGCCCGTACGATCGCGTCGTCGCCGACCAGGACGGCCCGTACGCCCGCCTCCCGCACGATGCCGAGCCCGATACGCCCGATCTTGCTGGCTCCCAGCGCGTCGGCGGCGACCCCGCTCACCTCCACCTGCACCGGGCCCCCGCCCCGCGCGAGGGCCTCGTGCAGCGTCGGGATGCGCTCGGGCTCCACGGCGACGACCTTGACCGTGCCGGCCACCGCCGCCACGATGCCCCCGACCAGCCCGCCGCCGCCCACCGCGACCAGGATGGTGTCGACGCCCCCCGCCTCACGGGCCTGTTCGAGGATCTCCAGGCCCACCGTCCCCTGACCGGCCACCACCTCGGGCTGGTCGTAGGCGTGCACCTCCAGGGCTCCGGTCTCGGCCGCCCGCTTGGCCGACGCCTCGTACGCCTCCGCGAAGATCGCACCCGTCTGGGTGACCTGGGCGTCGAGGGCCCGCAGGCCCGCGACCTTCACCGGCGCGCAGACCTCGGGCACGAAGATCTCCGCCCGGACGCCGAGCGCGCGCGCCGCGTACGCGACGGCCACCCCGTGGTTTCCGCCGCTCGCCGCAATGATCCCCGCATCGGGAAGCCGTCCGGCGGACAGGATCCGGTTGAACGCCCCTCTGGTCTTGAACGACCCGGCGTGCTGGTGCCCTTCCAGCTTCAGCAGCAGGCCGGGCGCCGCCTCGTACAGCGGAGTGCGGCGGACGCGGCCGGCGATCAGGGTGGCCGCCCGCTCGACGTCCTCGCGCGTCACCTCCATCGCGCGCCTACTTTCCGAGGGCCTGGACGAAGTCCGCCCACAGGTCCTCGGGATGCTCGATGCCGACCGAGACGCGCACGGTGCCCTCGCCGATGCCCGAACGGCCGAGCTCCTCGGCGCTCAGCGTGCGGTGGGAGGTCGTCGCGGGGTGCAGGATCAGCGTCTCGACACCGCCGAGCGAGGGGGCGAGCAGCGCCAGCCGTACGGAGCTCATGAACCGCTCGCCGGCCGCGCGGCCACCGGCCAGGTCGAACGCGAAGACCCCGCCGAAGTCGGGCAGGAGCTTGGCGGCCAGCTCGTAGGAGGGGTGGCCGGGCAGTCCCGGCCAGTGGACGGCCGTGACGGCGGGATGCTCGGCAAGGCGCGTGGCGAGCAGGCGGGCGTTGTCGCAGTGCCGTGCCATGCGCAGGGGAAGCGTCTGCATGCCGCGCAGCGTCAGCCAGGCGGCGAAGGGGTCGGGGGTGGCGCCGAGCTTGGCGGCGAACGACCAGACCTTGCGGTAGAGGGCGTCGTCGGCGAAGACCACGATGCCGCCGATCACGTCGCTGTGGCCGCTGAGGTACTTCGTCGTGGAGTGGACCACGATGTCGGCGCCGTGCTCCAGAGGCCGGCACAGGACCGGCGAGGCGAAGGTGTTGTCCACCACGGCGACCAGGCCCGCCTCGCGGGCGGCGGCGCACATGCCGGGAAGGTCGGCCACCTGGGTCATCGGGTTGGCGATGGTCTCCAGGTAGAGCAGCTTGGTCTCCGGCCGTACGGCCGCGCGCACCGCCGAGGGGTCGTCCTCGGGGACGTAGGTCACCGTGATCCCGAAGCGGTCGGTCAGGTCGGCGATCGTCGCGGCGGTCCCGCCGTACAGCGCGGACTGGGCGATCAGGTGGTCGCCCGGCTTGAGCAGCCCGAGCAGCACGCAGTTGATCGCCCCCATGCCCGAGCCCGCCGCGACGGCGGCCACGCCGCCTTCGAGGCCGGCGACCGCCTCCTCCAGGGCCCGGACGGTGGGGTTGCTGAGGCGCCCGTAGACGAAGGCGCCGTCGGGGCGTCCCATGCCGTCGGCGAAGACGGCCGGGTCGTCGAAGACGAATCCGGAGGTCTGGTACAGAGGGGTCGCGATCGGCGTGCTGCCGTTCAGGGGCGCCTTCGGCAGGTGGACGGCCCGCGTGTCCGGGTGCAGGGAAGTCATGTCGTCAAGCATGGCCATAAGAAGGGCCATTTGTCAGATCTGTCCGATCCACGGACTGTCCCCCGGGCGCTCCACGGCGAACGTTCGCGTCCGTCCCGTGACTCCCGGACGAACTCCGCCGGAAGGACCCCATCACCAGGCCCTCCACTCTTTACCGGGCTCAGACGTCGGTGATGCGCAGACCGGCGTGGGCCTTGTAGCGGCGGTTGATGGAGATCAGGTTGGCGGTGAAGGCCTCGATCTGGTGGGCGTTGCGTAGCCGCCCGCCGTAGACCCCGCGCACGCCGGGGATCTGGGACGCCAGCGCCTGCACGGTGTCGGTGGCCTCACGGTCGTCGCCGAGCACGAGCACGTCGAGGTCCACCTCGGCGACCTCGGGGTCGAGCAGCAGGACGGCGGAGACGTGGTGGAAGGCCGCCACGACGCGGCTGTCGGGAAGTACGGCCGCCGCCTGCTGGGCCGCGCTGCCCTCCTCGACGGTCAGCGCGAAGGCGCCCTGCTTGTCGAAGCCGAGCGGGTTCACGCAGTCGACGACGATCTTGCCGGTCAGCTCGGAGCGCAGCGACTCGATAAGGGGCTTGTGCCCGTCCCACGGCACCGCGACGATCACGATGTCGGCCTCCGAGGCGGCGCCGGAATTCTCCGCACCGCGCACGGGAAGGTCGGCTCCGAGGCTCTCGGCCGCCTCCTGGGCGCGTGAGGCGCTCCGCGACCCGATCACCACGGGGTGCCCGGCCAGCGCGAACCGGCGGGCGAGTCCCTTGCCCTGATCACCTGTGCCGCCGAGGATCCCGATCGTCAGGCCGCTGACATCCTGGAGCCCATCGCCCATGATCATCGTCTCCTTGCTCTCCCCATGATTCCTTCCGATCATGCCAGGTGTTTCTTATCGGGACGGCGGCGGGGGCGGTGATGCACCATGGACCCATGGACGCTGCGTCGGTGGCATTCCTCCGCGAGGTGCTCTCCACGACCGGGTGGGTGGAGCGCACCCGTGAGTTCGGGCTCGGCCTGCGCTCGACCCGCACCCCGGGGGGGCTGCTCGTCGTCGGCACCCCCGACGAGGAGCCGTGGCATCTGGCCGCGCACCTCGGCGACGAGGCCCGCGTCTCCGGGCTCGCGCAGCTCGCGCCCACGCTCGTCCGCTGGTCACCGCCGCCCGGGGCCCCGCCGCACCTGGCGGTGGGCATCGACCGCATCGAGGCGGCACGGCGGGGCGAGACCCTGTTCGTCGTCTCCGAGCGGAAGGCCCCGGTTCCGCTGCTCGAACGCGTCGACGACGCCAGGCGCACGGGGGCGACGATCCTCGCCCTCGACGGCGGCGATCCCGAGCTGGAGGGCCTGGCCCACGACGCGCTCACGGTCCCGTCCGAGGACGGCCTGTTCACCTTCGACGCCGCCCAGCATCTGGTGAGCATGGCCGCAGGCGAGAGCCCGCGCTCGCGCACCCGGCTGCTCGACCGGCTGGCCCGGCTCGCCGAGCGCATCACCGGCCCCCGCGTCGCCGACTGAGGCCATCTCCGGCGCGCCGTGGGCAAAACGTTCACCAGGATGGGACGGGCTTTCGCTCGCTTCTGAACCCTGACCACCCGTGTCGCATCCCCCCTCCGGGGCCCGAGTGCCCGTCCCCAGCACGGGCGTAGCGTGAGAGACGAGGGTGGTCTTCGGGGCTCCGCGCGGACGACTGTCGGCGTCTCGGCGCCGGGGCCGGCACACACGGAAGGGACACCGGCGATGAACGATCCCAGCTTGACGATCACAGGAACTTCGGTACGCCACATCACCGTGAGACAACGGCCTGGCCCCGTCTGGACCGCCGGTCAGCTGAGGGCGGCGCTCTCATGCCTGCCCGACGACACCCCCCTCGCCGCCCGCGTGGCGACCAGGGACGAGGGCTTCACGGACAGACAGCTCGTCACGGGGGTCGACCTCGGCCTCGGCGAGCGGGAGGACGAGCCCCCCGTCGTGTTCGTCATCCAGTGCGAGTGGCCCGTCCGCTCGGCCGTGCCCCGGCAGAGGCTGGACCGCTCACGACCGGCCCGGTGACGGACACAGAACCGGCCGGACGGACCAGCATCGCGGCACCCCTCCATACAGACGCGCTTCCGCATGGATTAAGGTGAGTTTACTTGTACTTTACGGTCATGCGCCGGGATTATGTGGTTATAGGCACTTCTTGTAGTGTCTGCCCAAAATTAGGGCAATCAATCCCGTTAAGTAGGACCTGAGGTCGTGTATCTCCTTCTCGAAGTCCTGGGCATGCTCGGCGCCGGGGCACTGCTGTACGCCTACGCCATGCTGTCGATGGGGAAGATGTCCGGCGACGGCCTGGCGTACCAGCTCATCAACCTGGGCGGCGCGATCGCGCTCATGGTCAACTCGGCCGCCCACTTCGCATGGCCGTCAGCGGTGCTGAACCTCATCTGGAGTGGCATCGGGCTGCTGGCCCTCTGGCGGCTCGCCACGACACGACCGTGGAGACGCCGGAGGTTCCCGGACGGTACGTCGGCGGGAGGCTAGTCGCCGTCCCACTCCTTGTCCTCTTCCCGCCAGGCCTTGTTGCGCGCGGCGGCGGTCTGCAACGCGGCCGCCGCCTCGTCCCTTGTGGGATAGGGCCCTAGGCGGTCCTTGTTCGGGCAGCCCTTGTCGGGCTCGACCGCCATGTGCTTGAGGCAGAACCACCACTGCTCATCACTCATATGCCCTCCTCGCCCGGCGGTCTCCGGGATGACGCCGGAAACACCCGCCACGCTCGTTCTCAGGCCAGATCCTGCCCCCTTGGGGCCGAACTAGACTTGGCGCATGACGACACTGCTCCGGCCAGGGCGGCTCTCGCCCCCACGCAAGGTTCCCGCCCACATCGAGCGCCCGGAGTATGTCGGCCGCAAGGAGCCCCGAAGGGGCGAGTCCGACGTCCAGACGCCCGAGACGATCGAGCGCATGCGCGTCGCCGGGCGCATCGCCGCCCAGGCGCTTGAGGAGGTCGGCCGGCACGTCGCCCCCGGCGTGACCACCGACGAGCTCGACCGCATCGGCCACGAGTTCCTGTGCGACCACGGCGCCTACCCCTCGACGCTCGGCTACCGGGGGTATCCCAAGTCGCTGTGCACCTCGCTCAACGAGGTGATCTGCCACGGCATCCCCGACGACACCGTGCTCAACGACGGCGACATCATCAACATCGACATCACCGGCTACATCGGCGGCGTCCACGGCGACACCGACGCGACCTTCCTCGTCGGAGAGGTCGACGAGGAGTCCCGGCTGCTCGTGGAGCGCACCCGCGAGGCCATGATGCGGGCGATCAAGGCGGTGGCACCCGGGCGGCAGCTCAACATCGTCGGCCGGGTCATCGCGGCGTACGCCAAGCGGTTCGGCTACGGCGTGGTCCGCGACTTCACCGGCCACGGCATCTCGACCTCGTTCCACTCCGGCCTGATCGTGCCGCACTACGACGACCCGTCCCTGACGGTGACGCTGGTGCCCGGCATGACCTTCACGATCGAGCCCATGCTCACGCTCGGCACCATCGACTACGACGTCTGGGCCGACGGCTGGACGGCCGTGACCAAGGACCGCAAGCGGACCGCCCAGTTCGAGCACACGATCGTCGTCACCGACTCGGGCAGCGAGATCCTCACGCTCCCGTGACCTCCGGCCGGGCGGCGAGTCCCGGCTAGAGGTACAGGAACCACCAGACCAGAAGGGCGACGGCCACGACGGCCGGCACGGCGGCACGTCCCCTGAACCTGCTGCGGGCGAGCACCGCCAGGCTCAGCACGGCCGAGAGCACCGCGAGCGTGCCGTACCACGTCACGGCCGAGGGGATCCCCACCGCGAGCGCGGTCGCGTTGGACCTCGCCACGCTGTAGAGGCCGACCCCCGCGAGCAGCGTGAACGCCACCCCGGCCAGGCCGGCGACCGTCGTGAGGGCCACCACCGGCGAGACCGTCCCGGCCGCGCGCCGCCGCGCCAGCACCGCGGCCCCCGCCACCAGCTGCGCGGCCGAGGTCAGGAAGAACAGCACGAACGGTATGAGCAGCCACCAGGCGCCCGTGGCTACCCGGTAGACGGCCGAGGTGAGGTGGAACTCCCCCCGGCGCCAGACCTGGTAGGCCGCCTGGCGCGGGTCGCACGGCCCCGCCGTGGCGCGGGGGTCGGCGACGAACGCCGAGATGGTCTGGCGCCCGCAGCGGCTCGACAGGAAGACCGCGTGCCCCACTCCGGCGAACTCGGTGAAGCGCGCGCCGGGCAGCGCCCGGGAGGCGGTCCTGGCAGGCCCGGGCGGCGTGGCCGGGTCGTACTCCCCGCCCACGACCAGCACCGGCGCCGCCATGACGCCCGCGGCGGAGGCGGCGGGCGCCCGGGGCAGCCCCCATGCGGCGCAGACGGCCTGGTCGGCGGCCACGGTGAACCGCAGGGGGTGCTCCTGGTCGGCGAAGGTGTTGAGGGGCGCCTCGTCCTGGCACATCACGGCGTAGTAGAGGCCGAACTCGTGCGACAGCAGCCCGCTCCCGGCCTGGTCGGCCAGCACCGCCAGCGGGCGCTCGTCCCCCTCCGCCACACCGTCGACCAGCGCCGGGACGATGGGCAGGACGTCGACCTCGTCCATCGCCTCGACCAGGATCGTGGCCACGTCGTCACCGGTGAGACGCAGGGTCACCCGGCGGCCGGTGAGCGGGTCGGTCGTGTCCACCGGAGCGGGATGCGCGTTGAGACGACCGACCATCGTGGCGAAGCGCTCGGGCAGCCCCCGCCACCCCCGGCCGAGCCTCGACAGGGCGCCGTCGAGGCCGGCCCGGGCCTCGTCGTACCAGCGGGACCGCTCGGGCCAGTAGGAGTCCAGGACCAGCGAACGCGTCCCCGCCGGGTCGGCGGTCGCGGCGGCCAGCATCGACCGGGTGGAGTAGCTCACCCCGAACAGGTTCCACTGGTCGTATCCCAGCGCGTGCCGCAGGTCGACGACGTCGGCCGCGATCTCCTTGGTGACGTATCCGCGCAGGTCGACGCCTTGCCGGGTGAGCCGGTCACGGCAGGCCGCGGCCCCGGACGAGATCTTGCTCCGCTCGGCCGGGTCGGCGGTCTGGCCGGGAAGCACCAGCGTGTCGACGAGGGCGCGGGCGATCTCCGGGCAGTCGAGGCGCGGCCTCGACCATCGGCTGCCACGCTGCTCGATCACGACGACGTCCCGGTCGCGGCCGAAGGTCATGCCGGTCAGGTACCCGGTGAGCTGGATCGAGGAGGAACCGGGGCCCCCGCTGGTGTAGACGACCGGATCGGGCTTGCGGCCGGCCGCCGTCGAGCGGTGGACGGCGAAGCCGACGCGGATCTCCCGGCTCGCCGGGACGTCCCTGCGCTCCGGCACCACCAGGAAACCGCATCGGATGCCGGACGGCACGGCCACCGGGCAGGGGTGATCCTCCAGCCGGGGCGCGGCCCCGTCGCCGGCGGTGGCCGCGACCAGTCCCCCATCCGCCATGGCGGGCGACGCCACCAGCATCAGGGCCAGGACCGAGGCCGCCACGCCGGCCCTCCGCCACACCCGTGCCCGCCGGTCCGGCCCCGGGTGGGCCGAGGCCCCGTCCGCCGAGGCGGCGGGCGCCGGGAGCACGCGGGTCACGTGGCGGCTCCAGCGGCCGGGCGACGAATGACGATCACTGTTCCTGCTCCATCCGCCGGGGGGGTCTCACGCGGGTCGCCTCACGACACTAGTGCTGATCGGGAAGGCGGCAGGCGAGCACCTGCCCCCGGCGTGGCGCTCCTAACAGCCCCCGTGCGGGCCCCTGTCCCGTCCACCGCCGGCACCGCTGCCGTGCCGGGGTGTGGTTTTCCGCAGGTACGGGGCTGGGGTGCGTCCTCGCCAGGCTTGCGGCAATCCTCATGCCCGGAATGTCCGATCTTGCATAGCCTGTCCTTCGGAACCGGTGGCACCGGGATAATCGGGGTGACCGCCCTCGACCGGGGCCGCCCCGATGATGATGACGCCGTATGTGTTGCTGTCCTTGTCAGTTTCCCTTCGCGGCGCGGCCGAGACGGAAAGCCGAGATGAGGAAGAAGATGCCGCCGGGGATGGCGTAGCCGGCCGCGTTGAACAGCGTCGGGCTGTCCGCGGAGGCGCCACCGATGAACGACGCACCGGCGAGTACGGAGATGCCGCCGCTGAGGATCATCGGCCACTGGCCGCCCATCTCGCGACGGGTGACACCCACGATCAGCTGGACCAGCCCAGCCACGACTGCCCAAGCGCCCCACACGCGCAACACCGCCGGGATACCGGACGCGCAGGCGACGGCCACGCCGATGGTGGTGATCAGACTGACCGCGATGTTCACGTACAGCAGGGCAGGTGATCCGGTGGTGCGCGACGCGCGGGCGTCGATGACGGCGGCGGCCACGTCGAACAGCGGGTAGAGCACGAGCAGAGCGACCGCGAGCGGACCCAGGTTCGAGGCGGTCGTGAACATCGCGAGTGCCCAGACGATGGCGAACGCGAACCGGACGAAGTACAGCCGCCGCAGTGCGGACGCGGTCCCGGAAATACCGGGCGAAGCAGCGATAGTGCTCATGATGATCCTTCGGTGGATGAGCGATGTGGAGAGCGGTTCTCCCTACTAGACCGAACGTTCTGTCTCGGGACAGCATGGCAACCTGCGGCGCAGACTGTCAAGACCGAACGTTCTATCCGCTAGGATGGCGGTATGCCCAGCCAATCCGAAGGCCGGCCGTCCGAAGCGCGGTCCCGGCTGCTCAGCACGGCCACCCGGCTCTTCTACGCGGAGGGCATCCACGCCGTCGGCATCGATCGCATCGTCGCCGAAGCGCAGGTGACGCGGGCCACCCTCTACCGGCACTTCCCCGGCAAGGAAGACCTTGTCCTCGCCTACCTGAACGAGGTCGACCGAGCTATGCGGGGTCAGGCGGACGAGGCCGTCGCCACCGGACTCCCGGCCGCCGGCACCATCCGGGCCCTCAGCAAGTCCATCGCCCAAAGCATCCAGTCCCCCGGCTTCCGGGGATGCGCTTTCCTCAACGCTGCCGCCGAGTATCCCGACCCGGAGTCCCCGGTGCGCAAGGCCGTGCTCGGCCACCGCCAATGGTTCCTGGAAACCGTCACGGAACTGCTGGCCAAGATCCAGGACACCGGTGCCGAGCCCGCTGCCCGCCACTTTGTGATGATGCGCGACGGCGCCATGGCCGCCGGCTGCCTGTTCGACCCGGTGCTGATCTGTGAGACCTTCCTGCGCGGAGTCGAGAGGCTCCTGCAGGTTTATGCCGCCACCGACTACTGCGCGCGATGAGTCTGTCGATCTTCTACGCTCGGCATTCCACTACCAACAGCGCGAGAGAGCTCGCCGTATCTCGCTAGATGAGGAGAAGCGCGTGGACGACTTCCAGCCGGCGACGACCGCCGAGCATCTGCTCTGGCTGCTCGCCCAGCACGGCGTCGAGCATCTCTTCCTCAACCCCGGCACGGACTCCGCCCCGCTGCAGGAGGCGATCGCCACGCTCGCCAAGGCGGAGGTGACCATCCCGAAGGTCATCACCTGCTCGTTCGAGTCGGTGGCACTCGCGGCGGCGCACGGCTACTGGCAGGTGACCCGCCGCCCGCAGTGCGTCTTCGTCCACGTGGACGTGGGCACGCAGAACCTCGGCGCCATGATGCACAACGCGCTGCGCGACCGCGCCGGGGTGATCGTCATCGCGGGCAAGACCCCGTACGCCGAGGAGCCGGACTCCCCCGGCGGGCGCTCGCACACGATCCACTGGCAGCAGGACGTGCCCGATCAGGCCGGCACGGTCCGCGGCTACGCCAAGTGGGTCGTGGAGGTCACCCGGCCCGCCATGCTCGCCCGCGCCGTCGGCCGCGCGGTGCAGGTGGCGACGGGCGGCCTGCCGGGCCCGGCGTACCTCATGGTCTCCCGCGACGTCCTCATGGACCCGCCCGCCCGCGAGCTCGGCCGCACCACCGGGTACGCCGTCCCGCGCCCGCCGGCGGCCGACGCCGACACCGTGCGATGGATAGCCGAGCGGCTGGTGGAGGCCGAGCGGCCCCTGCTCATCACGGCGAAGGCCGGGCGGCGCCCCGAGGGCTTCCTGTCGGTCACGCGCCTGGCCGACCTGGCCGGGGTCCGGGTCATCGACCTGGCCGAGACCGGATGCCTCAACATCTCCACGTCCCATCCGATGAACCTCCTGACGGCGGCCGGCGGGCAGCGGGCCGTCGAGGAGGCGGACCTGATCCTGGTCGTGGACACCGACGTGCCGTGGATCCCGAGGTTCACCCGGCCACGTGACGGCGCCACGATCGTCCACATCGACGCCGACCCGCTGAAGACCGACATGCCGATGTGGACGTTCCCGGCCGACGTGGCCGTGACCGCCGACGGCGCCACCGCGCTCGGCCAGATCGTCGAGCGTCTGGAGGAGATGGGCCGCACCATGCCCCCCGCGGGACGGCCCGACGCGGCGCCTCCCCCCGCGGCCACGGTATCGGCGGAGGGACCGATCACCGCGTACGAGGTGGTCAGCGCCCTGAACGACGTGCTGCGCGCGGACGACCTCGTCGTGGAGGAGGCCGTCACCAACGCCCGCGTGCTCCACGAGGTCCTCGACCGCAGTCGGCCCGCCACGATGTACGGAACCGGATCGCCCGGGCTGGGCTGGGGGCTCGGCGGGGCGGTCGGGGTCAGCCTGGCCTCGCCGGGGAGCCGGGTGGTGACCGTACTCGGCGACGGCAGCTTCATGTTCGGCGTGCCGACGGCCGCGCTGTGCCTCGCCGCGGAGGCCGGCGCCCCCATCATGGCGGTCGTGCTCAACAACGACGGCTACCGGGCCAGCAGGCTGCCCGTCTTCGAGCTCTTCCCGGAAGGGATCTCCGCCACCCGGGGCGACGCCGAGGGAACACGCTTCAGCGCGCCGCCCGATCTGGCGGCGGTGGCCCGTGCGTGCCACGCCCACGGCGAGACCGTCACCGATCGCGCCGAACTGGTCTCCGCCCTCCGGCGAGGGCTGAGCGCCGTCGAGTCGGGACGGTCCGCGGTCGTGGACGTGCGCATCACCAGCGACTGAACCGCATCTCGACCCGCCGCCGTACGGCCGTTTCGTCACCCCCCGCCTGGCGACGAAACGGCCGTACGGCTCAAGGGAACCTCAGCGCCGGCTCACCTCCTCGACGTCGGCGCGCCTGCGCCCGTCATCGAGTGCCGCCCGGGAAAGCGCGCGGAACACCCGCTCGCGCCGCCGCAGCAGCCTCGCCGGGTTTCGCGGCATTCCCACCTTCATGTAGAGAACGTTGGTCGAGGACGCGCCGAGGCCTCCCACCTCGGGAAGCCGGATCAGGGCGACATCCCCGGCATGGCCGGTGACCCGGCAGCCCGCCGAGCCCGGCAGTTCTCGGATCTCGAATTCCATCACTCCCGCCCTGCACGCGAACTCGAACCGCAGCCGGTCCGCGGTCCGCACCACCCTCGCGGTTCTCCCCGCGTTTCTCTCGCACGTCGTCAGACCGGCCTCCGCCGCGATCTCTGCCGCACTTTCCGGAGTGAGCGGGAAATCGCCGGCCACGGACTCCAGCGCGTCGCTCCCCTGGCGATTTCTCCAGGAGAACATGATTCCGGAAAACAACATGATCACGAGGATGGCGATGGTCAACCCCTCCATAGCCGGCTCCTTGCCTGCGCCCGTACCGCGAACCACCTCACGCGACCGCCGCTCGCGCCGCTGGCCGGAAAGCCGCCAGTTACGGACAAATCCCTCCCTTTTGACATAAGGACAATATCCGCAGCGATCAGCCAAAGCCCACACATCTACGGCGGGTTTTGGGTAGCTAGGCGTCAGTACTAAGTACTACCCGCGATCAGCGGGTGAGCCTTTGTGAACGCTGGGTGACGGGAATAGCCGAATACGGCCCGGCGGAAAGCAGGTGAAGCACGCTGGAAGTCACTCCGCAAAGCCTCGAACGTGCAGCTGCACGTTTCTTGCGCATTCTGGGCAACAAACGTGCGCGTGGCCGGCGCGGCGAATCCCAGGTCTTCGGTGGGGGATCCCCACCCGCGCCGGCGGGATGCCACTAGTCAAAGAAATGCTCCAGCCTCGCCGCGATACCCGAACGCTGCTCTACTTCGAGTTTCCGCAATATCCGGGAGACATGCCCTTTGATGGTCGACTCGGTGACGTAAACGCGGGCCGCGATCTCCTTGTTCGTCAGTCCTCCACGGGCGATCAGAAAGGCGATCTCCCTTTCCTTCGAGGACAGCGAGTTGAGGAGGTTCTCGGCGTGGACCGAGGGCCGCGAGATGATGTCCATCGTCTTGGTCTGCCCCTGCTCGCACCGCTGCCGGACCTCCCTGACCAGGCGAACCAGCTCGCGCTCGCCCGTCGGGACGGCCTCTTCGAGCGCGCAGATGCTGGTGTGGATGTCGGCGAGGATCTCGGAGACGTCCTGGACCACCTCGGCGACCGAGGGCTGGTCGTTCTCCGAGGCGCCCTCCACTGGGGCCGCGAGCTCCCTGCGGTTGAGGTCGTCCTCCCGCTCCCGCGCCAGCACCGTCATGACCGACCTGGCCGTCCACTCGAAGGCCCGTACGTGCTCCTCGGTGTAGGCGTTGCTCTTGTAGGTCTGGATGGACGCGAGGCCGATCACCTCGGGGACGCCGTCCCGGTACTCGAACAGCGGGATCGTGATGGCGTCGGCGGAGACCCGCTCCTCGTCACCGAAGGAGACACCGTGGTGCAGCAGCAGGCCGTTGTCGCTGCCGAAGGTGTACGGGCGCCTGTTCCGCAGGATCCACGCGGCCTGCCCCTTCGGCCCGTACCCGAAGACCTCGGGAGGGATGTACCTCTTGATGGCGATGGTGTCGTCGAAGGTGTACGGATAGACGATCTTCCGGCCTTCCCGGTAGAACCCCACGTAGAAGGCGTCCACGCCGCAGATGGTGCTCATGGCGAAGCGCCAGTAGTCGAAGAGCGCGTGATGGTTGCCCATACGCGCGCGGAGCCCTCGATCGGCCTGGCTCAAGGCCGCGGCCACGTCCGGCGAGAACCCGTGGCTCGAACGAGGCACCAACACTCGTCCTCCCATGCCTGACCTCGGCGTCCCAAAGACCCGCTGCCCAAAAACGCGGGGCGTAGCTGTGAGCCTTGCTGACTGGCGCCCATCTCGTCATCATTTCAGCCGATCTGGTGCCATTAAGAGATCATCCCGCACGCGCCCAGTAGCGGGACGACGTGGGAAGGCGACCTCCAGCGGCTCCTCACCTGGATCAATGCGCTTTTGTTATAACGCGGCGACCATGGGTCACGATGGATCGGAAAGGTCACGCTCCGCACACCCTGACGCGCGAAAGATATGCCGCAGTCAAGGCGGCGGCGCCTTTACGGCGAGTGCGGCGGGTTCTCTCCCGGCCACCTCCGCGACCACCGTGAGAGGGTCAGCGCGGCCACGAGCAGAAAGGTGGCTCCGGCGTACACGCCGAGCTCCATGAGCTCCCGGCCGCTCTCGTCCGGCGTCTGCGCGACGGTGAGCCGCACGACCACCGACAAGATATGCCGGACGACCGCGATTATCCCCACGATGATGAACGGTTCGAGCAGAAGGTGGCCGCCCTGGAGATGGGTGAGCACCGTGACGAACAGCTCCAGCACTATGAGGACGAGCAGGAGCTCCTCGATCGCGACGATGATGACTTGGGGCCAGGACGCGTGGCTCCTGACGATGGTGACCGCGAGCTGCACCAGAATGCCGAGGGCCACGGCCAGGAGGATGACCGACACGAGATAGAGAATCGCGTGCTCGGCGTCCCCGAGAAGCCTGATCAGGCGGGAGTCGGGGCGCGGAAGGGGAGGCTGTGGGCCCGGCACGCCGTGACCGTCGGGTTCGCCCGGCATGACACCCCCCTTCTACCTCACGTGAGGGGGAAGCGCCTGCCTTCTGTCACGGCTCCTGTATATCAGGCGACCGGTCGCCGGAGCCGGGGAGGGCGGGCACGGCGCGACCGGTGTCGCGGCCTTTCGCGCTCAATGCGCGGGCGTCCGCCATCCACTACCTTTGGTAGTCGAACAGCTACACGAAGGAGTTTTCTCCCGCGTGGAACGGTCGTCGCCTGCCGCGACATCCCCCGGAGGCCGGAGCGAGGAGTTTGAAATGCCGCATATGACGAGAATCAACCCCGAGGATTCCGCGCGCGCCCGTTTCGCGTACGAGCTCCAGCGCCACCGCCTCCTCGCGAAGCTCACCCAGGGTCAGCTCGGCCGCCGCATCGGCTTCTCCGGCAGCCTCGTCGGCGCCGTCGAGAACCTCAAGCGCACCCCCAGCGACGATTTCGCCAAACACTGCGACGACGTCTTCGGCCTCGACGGCGTGCTCGTCGCCCTCCACCTCGAAGGCTGGCCGCCCCCTCCCCCGGTCCCCGACCACTTCCGCGACTGGACCGTCGAGGAGCGCCGGGCGACGGCGCTCCAGGCGTGGGATCCGCTGCTGGTCCCCGGCATCTTCCAGATCGAGCCGTACGCCAGGCGCATCTTCGCGCGCGCCCCCGGCAGCACGCCCGAGGAGGTGGAGGAGCGGGTCAGGGGCCGCATGCAGCGCAGGCACATCCTGTCCCAGGAGAACCCGCCCGCGATCCTCAGCCTGATCGACGAGGGGGTCCTTCGCCGGCCCATCGGCGGCGCCGGAGTGATGCGCGCGCAGCTGGACTACCTCCTCGAAATCGCCCGGCACCCGAAGGTGACCATCCAGATAGTTCCCTTCGACGCGGAGGCGATCTCCGGATTGCTTGCCGGTTTTGTTATAGCCGAACAGCGAGGCACGCCTTATACGGTATATGTGGATTCCATCCCTGACGGCCGCACGATGAACGAACGAAACGTGATCGCCTCGCTCACCACTCGTTACGACGCCATCAGGGCCGAGGCCTACCCGCAGTCTCTCTCGCTCAAAGTCATCAAGGAAGCAGCGGACAAATGGACTTAAGCAGGGCGCATTGGTGCAAATCAAGCTTCAGTGGTGACAACGGCGGCCACTGCGTCGAGGTGGCGAGCAACCTCCCCGGTTCGATCGCCGTGCGCGACTCCAAGAATCCCGGCGGTCCCGCCCTGATCTTCACCTCGGCCCAATGGTCGGTTTTTCTCAGGACCATGAAGCGACGCGAATAACCGCCCGGCAGACCGCCGTCGTTTAGAAACCCGCCAGGGCCGGTCATCTCGCGAGACGGATAACGACTGTTCACCGGGCGCCGCGCCAGCGACAATGACGCGATGAGCATCCGTGTGGCGGGCATCGACGAGCTTCCCCTCCTCCAGACATCGAGCGTGCGGCCGGGCAGTCCTTCCTCGACATCGGCATGTCGGCGATCGCCGCCGACGAGCCCCTTCCCCTCGACGTCCTCGCCGGCTACCAGCGCGCAGGGCGGGCGTGGGTGAAGGCCGACACGGGCAACCGGCCGGTCGCCTACCTCATCGCGGATGTGATCGACGGCAACCTCCACCTGGAGCAGGTCTCCGTGCATCCGGCCTCGGCGCATCGCGGCATGGGCCGCTCGCTCATCGAGCACGCCGCGGCCTACGCCAAGGACGAGAGCATTCCGGCACTCACCCTGATCACCTTCACCCGGGTGCCGTGGAACGCCCCGTACTACGAGCGCTGCGGCTTCTGGTACCTCGACGACGCCGAGCTGACGCCGGGGCTGCGGGCGCTGCGCCGGAAGGAGGCCGCACACGGCCTCGACCGCTGGCCCCGGGCGTGCATGCGCCGCGACCTCTGACCGCTCAAAGGCCCCTGAACGGCGGCGGGACCTTTGACGGCGGCGAAACCTCTGACGGCGGCGGGACCTCTGACGGCGGCGACCCGGGAACCCGGATACTCACCCGGTTACCGGGCCCAAGCCCTTTTAGTGTCGATAGACCGACTTTTCGGCATTAATTGGCCTGTGATAACGGGCGCGCGAAATCAAAGGTGATCGTGCCGGCCTCGAACAGGACGACGGAACCCACGCCGCCCCGTCCCGCAACCTATGCTGGACACAGCGCGAGCATCATATCCCTCCATATACACAAAGACCGCTCATGGGGCCCACTCCAGGCCGGGAATCAGGCAACTCCGAAGTCGGCGGGAAACCCCAGACCCATTACCGAAGAACGCCGGAAAGCGAGCCCGACAAGCCCCTGTCGATCCGGAGCAGACCGAAGTGACCCCAGCATCGCCTTCCTCCCCGTACCCGGGAGACCCGCTCGCCCCCGCGCCGGTCCCCCCTCCCCCCGGCGACATCGGCGTGATCTCGAAGCATGACCCCGACGAGAGCTACCGCCGGCGGCACGAGGGCATCCGGGAGTTCCTTCGCGTCTTCGACCAGATGCGCATCCGCCCGACCTGGCGCAACGGGGACCTGCCCGTGCCGGTCCTGTGGGTCACCGGGCCGTACACGGCGACCACCTCGGTCACCCAGGCCCTCGAAGCACGGTGCGACGGCACCCCGTTCGCCCACCTCGGCCCCTCGCTGGACACTGACGAGGGCTCGCCACCGGTCAGGGAGCGCCACACGCCGCCGTACGCCGCGCTGGTGACACAGCTGCGGCAGGCCACGCGGGACCTCGCCGCCGTCGCCCCGCCCGGTGAGGCGCACCTGCGGTTCCCCCTGTTCGCGCAGGTGCTGTGGCTGCTCGACCTCCAGGTGAACGACGACGAGCCCGACCGCCTCCACGACGGGGTGAAGAAGGCCGTCCGGCAGCGCCGCAGGCAGGTCCGGGCGGGCACGGGCCAGGATCGGCGGAACTTCTGGGCCAACGTGCGCGCCTACTCCGAGGGCCCGCTGCCGGCCTGGGCCGCCGCCACGGCCCTGCTCGGGGCGGGGTGGGCCGACCAGCTCACCACCCTGTTCGGGGTGTGCGCCATCCTCGCCGGCCCGGTCATCGGGTCGCTGCACGTGCTGCTGCTGTCGCGGAGCTGGGCCGGGCGCCGCCGCTACATGTGGTTCCGCCGCCAGCCGTACCTCATGCCGGGGCAGCGCAGGAACCAGCCGCACGACATCACGGGGTTCGCCGTGCGCCTGCTCCAGGCACGGGGCCGCGCCGAGGCCGTCCCGCTGTACGAGGCCGGGTCCGCCGAGGACCGTAAGAGGCAGGAGGCCATCCAGGCCAACGAGGGCATCGAGCACCTCCTGGTGAACGCCTTCCTCGAAGATCTCCGGCAGGGGTACGAGCGGCGGCTGTGGAAGGTCTGGCGGCGGGTCGCCTGGGCCCGCACCTCCTATCCCGTCCTGCTGGTGGACGGCGGCTTCACCCGGCTGGTCGCGCGCGTCGAGGAGGTCCGTACCGCCACGTGCCTGCCCGATCCGCTGCTCGTCGTCGTGACCGGGCCGAGCGGCGGCCAGGCCCCGCCGCCCGCCGCGACGCACGGCGCCCGTACCCCCGTGATGGCGGGGCGCCCCGAGCTCACCGAGGAGCTGTGGGCGCAGTGGGGCGCGGAGCTGGCCAGGGACCGCGCGGTGGGATCACATCGCGTGCTGCGGATCGAGATGGAGGCCAAGGACGCCCCGATCCTGGAGAAGATCAACGTGCCGGTACGCGGGCGCCGGCGTCCCGTGCTCGCGCATCCGGTCCTGCCCTGGCTGGTGGTGACGGCGCTGGTCTCCCTGTCGTTCGTCCGCGTGCTGGCGACGGCCACCACCAACTGCGGCCCCGACATCTGGCGCGCGTCCACCGGCGAGTGCATCGGCATCAGCGACGGCGACTTCGTCTTCGACGAGCACCTCACCCGCGTGCTAAAGATGATCGACGACCAGAACCGCGCCATCCTCGCCTCCGGCCACCCTTACGCGACGGTCATCTACTTCGGGAAGCTCACCACGGGGAAGTCGTCGGTCGGCGCCAACGACCCGATCACCGACATCCACGGCGAGCTGGCCGGCCTCGTCCTGGAGCAGCGCAAGCTGATCGACAACAGCGGCGACGGCAGCAAGCTGCAGATGCGGATCCTCGTCGCCAACGCGGGGGCCGACTTCCGGTTCGCCGAGGACGTCGCGAAGGAGGCACTGCACAGGATCCAGGACGACCCGACCGTCATCGGCGTGGTGGGCCTTGGAGAGAGCAGGCAGCAGGTGCAGGCAGCCATCCGGCTCCTCGCCCGCAAGGCCGTCCCCCTGATCAGCACCACGGCGACGTTCGACGATCTCGGACGCCGGGAGGGCGGCGACGCGTACATCCCCTCGTTCTTCCCGCTGGCGCCCCCCAACAGCCGGCTGGCGGACGTGGCCGCGCGGTGGGCGCGCGAGGGCCTGCCCCAGCAGGGCATCCCGCCGGCACGCACGGCGGCCGTCTTCACCGACATCATGGCCGGCGACCTGTTCGGCAAGGACCTCGGCGCCAGGTTCGTCCGCGCCTTCGGCAAGGGGGCGACGTCGGCCGGGTACACCAACGCGGCCGGGCTGGAGGAGAAGGTCACCGACGTGTGCACCCGGCCCGAGAAGCCCGACCTCGTCTACTACGCCGGACGGACCGCGCAGTTCGGGGCCTTCATCGACGCGATCGCCAAGTCGCAGTGCCACCAGCTCACGGTCATGGCCAACGACGACATCACCCAGTACGTCAACGACCACGAGCCGCAGCTCGCCAGGAACAACCGCGTGCGGGTGACCTATGTCGCGCTGGAGTCGCCGGGCGCCTGGGAGTCCGTGCCCCGGCAGTTCAAGACCGACTTCTTCCAGGAGTTCGACGCGCTAGTCACCTCGCTTCGGATGGAGGCGCTGCCGAGGACCCAGATCCCGTCCAAGGAGTACGCGGTGCAGGCCCAGGACGCGGCGGAGGCGCTCATGCGGGCGGCCCAGGTGGCGTTCTCCGGCCAGGGAGGCCCCTCGGCCGACGACGGCCGGCCGGGCGTGGTCGAACGGGCGGGCGTGCTGCTGGCGCTGGAGAAGCTGGGAGAGATCGACGGCGACAGCGGGCTGGTCAAGTTGCACGGAGCCGCCGACGGGCGGCACGCCCTCGACCGGCCGATCCTGCTGGTCGCCGTGAACCCGGACGGCCGGCAGGTCGTGATCCGCCAGTGCGGCCGTCTCTACGCGCAGCAGCCCCCGAGCCCCACCTGCTGACCGGATCCGATCGAACGCCCGGCCCCCGTGCCCCGTACCTCGTGACAGGCGCCCGATGGCGGTGATCGCCGGGACCAGTCTTCGGAGGAGATCTCGATGGCCGACACCCAGAGGAGCCGGGGGTTCACCCCCGTCCTCAGCCTCCTGGCGCTCGCGGGCGCCCTGTTCGGCGTCATCTCGCTGTCCCACGCGGACCCCGCGGGCAACGTGGAGCTGGTGATCAACATGTCGCGTTCCACCGCCCAGGCCGGCGGCCCTTCCATCGTGGCGCCCTAGAGCCCGCCTCATCGCCGGGGGGGCGATCGGGCCTCAGATCTGGCCGCTCACGGTCGTGCCCTCGCCGACGACGCTGTTGATGGTGAGCGTGCCGCCGACCTCGCTGAAGCGCCGCTTCATGGTGTCCATCCCCCGGCCTGTACGTCCCGGCGGGAAACCTATGCCGTTGTCGCTGACGGTCAGCCTCAGCCCGCCGCGCCCCGTGGTGAGGGCGAGGGACAGCGTGTGGGCGCCACTGTGCCGCTCGACGTTGTTCAGGGCCTCCAGCACGACCGCGTAGACGGCGTCGGCCACCGGCCCGGTCACCCGCTCCTTGGGCATCGCCCAGACCTCGACGGTGATGCCGGTACGCTCGGACCATTCCGTCAGGTAGTCCTCGATCGCCGGCGCCAGACTTCGCTTTCCGCGCATGCGCAACTCTTCGTACAACTCCCCAACCCTCCTGGGCGCACCGCTCCGGGGCTACGTGATCCCGGCCCCACCGCGTCGCCCATGGTGGTCATGGCGGGCGACGCTACCGACGCGTGCTGAAGAGCGGTTGGAAATCGCTTGGGGTAGAGGCGAAGCCACCCCGGTTGGGCTGTTCACCGAAAGCCCACCCAAGGTATCTATGCCCGAACTCCTTGATGCCACGCTACCCGCAGGTAGGTCGAGGCGCGCCGGGAGATGACAGACCTCCCCTTCTCGTTATAGGGAGGCCGGATCCGGCTACTCCCTGTTGCCCCTGTCGAGCTTGGCGAGATAGGCGTTGTAGGCGTCCAGCTCGGCGTCTCCGGTGCCGCCCTCCTTGGCGGCGCGGGCGTCGGCGCGCCGATCGGCGCGCATGGCCGTGCGGTTGTCGTCGCGGTACCACTGGAAGGCGAGCGCGATGAGCACGATCAGCGTGGGGATCTCGCCGAACGCCCAGGCGATGGCCCCGCCGGTGCTCTGGTCGGCGAGGGCCGGGTCCCCCCAGGTGCGGCCGAGCTGGTCGTACCACTCGGAGGCCACGACCGTGCCCATGTTCATCAGCGCGATCCCGAAGAACGCGTGGAACGGCATGGTGACGAAGAGCAGCAGCAGCCGCCCGAAGTAGGGCAGCTTGGTCGGCGCCGGGTCCACTCCGATGATCACCCAGAAGAACAGGCATCCGCTGAACAGGAAGTGCAGGGTCATCGCGATGTGCCCCAGGTGCTCCTCCATGGCGGCGGCGAAGAGCGGCGTGAAGTACAGGGCGTACGTCGAGACGATGAAGATGGCCGTGGCGATCGCCGGGTGGGTGATGACCTTGGTGATCCTGCTGTGCAGGATCGTGATGATCCACTCGCGCGGGCCCCGGTCTCCCCGGCGCGCGGCCGGCTTCAGCGCGCGCAGGGCCAGGGTCGCCGGGGCGCCCAGCACCAGGAAGATCGGAATGAGCATCGAGAGGATCATGTGCTCGGTCATGTGCACGCTGAACAGCACCGGGGCGTACCGGGCGACGCCGCTCTGGGTGACGAGGACGAGCAGGAGCACGCCGACGGCCCAGCTGATCGTGCGGCCACGCGGCCAGCGGTCGCCGCGACGCGCCAGCCGTACGACGCCAGCGCCGTAGAGACCGGCCAGCAGGGCCGCCAGCACCGCGAAGAACAGGTCGAACCACCACAGCGTGAGGAGGTTCGCGATCGAGACCGGCGGCGGGATCAGGTAGCCCAGCAGCTCGAAGGCGCGGTCGACCGGAAGGTCGAGCGGCGGCGGGGCGGTGCGCGAGAGCGCGACGGCGAGGCCGACCGCCACCAGCATGATCAGGCCCTCGACGCCGGCGAGCCTGGTGAAGGCGCCCGGCTTCCCGGCGGACAGCGCGGGCAGGGTGCGGCCTCGGTGCCACCAGCCGATGACACCGAGACCGGTGAAGGCGACGACCTTGGCGAGGATGATCAGCCCGTAGGAGGTGGTGAAGATCTCCTGAATCGCCGTCAGCCGGGCGATCGCGCTGAAGACGCCGGACAGGCCGACGCCGACGAAGCACCACAGCGCCATGCGGGAGAACCGGTGGGCGGCGAGGTCGAGGTGCGGCTCACCGCGTAAAGCGTGCGCGCACAGCAGCAGGAGCCCGCCGACCCACAGCGACAGCACGAGCAGGTGCAGCGCGACGCTGGTCGTGGCGAGGCCGTGGTTCGGCGCGGAGGAGGAGTGGCCGGTCAGCGCCGGGGGCATCAGGGTGGCCAGTGCGAGGATCAGCAGGCCTCCGGAGGCGCCGGCGGTGATCGCCCCGCGCGAGAACAGCGCGATGGCGGTGCCGAACAGCACGACGAGGGTCAGCGCGATGCCCTGGGGCACCTGGCTGGCGTAGCTGGTGAGCTCCTCGCCGCCGAGGACGTCGGTGACCGGCGTGCCCAGCGTCTCCGACAGGCTGAACACCAGCGTGGAGGCCGCCGCGACCGCCCAGACCAGGCCCGCCCACGACGCGGCCCTGACGTAGACGAGCGCGGACCTGCCGAGCAGGCCCTTGTCGCTCGGGAGCAGCGTGGTGGCCAGGAGCAGCAGGCCGACGGTGAGCACGCCCGCGACGTCCATGGTCAGCTTGGACACGGGCAGCGCCCAGCGGGTCAGCGTGCCCTCGTCGGGCAGGCCGGGGATGATGCGCGGGGTCGCGGCACCACCGACGATCATGGCGAGGACCAGGCCGCCGAGCGCCACGCACACACCCGCGACGGCCAGGCGGACGGTCCTTCTCACCGCGTCGGCGGCGGGGGGCCGATTGCTCACGGCCTGCTTGCTCACGGGTTGCTTGCTCACGGGTTGCTTGCTCACGGGTTGCTTGCTCACGGGTTGCTTGCTCACGGCTTCTTCCGCAGGCTGAAGGCCATGCCGATGCCGATGCCGGCGATGCCGAAGACCACGATCCACACCCAGGCGGGGATGCCGCCGCTCTTCTGCTCCTCCTGCTGGGCGGCCGGAGTGGCGTTCACGGGGGCGGAGCTCACGGCGGCGGGCGGGCTCTCGGCGGCGGCGCTCTCGGAGGGGACCGGCGAGGGGGACGGCGAGGCCTGCGGGGCCTTGACCGTGAAGGGGATCTCCCCTTCGATGGGGTGCCCGTCGTCGGAGACCACCCGCCACGCGATCGTGTACTTCCCGGACGGCAGGGCTCCGGACACCTTCTGCGTGACCGTCGGCCCGTCGGTCTTGGGCTTGCCGTCGTGGTAGGCGTGGCCGCCGGCGTCGCGCACGAGCACGACGGGGAATCTCACGGCCTCGTTGAACGTCAGCGTCACCGAGTCGAGACTCTCGACCGTGGCACCCTTTTTGGGGTCGCTGCTCTTGAGCGCCGTGTGGGCCAGGGCTGGAGGCGCGAAGGCCGTGCCCAGCACAATGGCGACGACGAGCGCGAGCGCGGCGGCAAGCGGGGAAGTCCTCATAGCACCCTAAGGCTACTCAGGTGAAGGGCCGGTCCCTACCGCGCCGTGGCCCGCGACCTTGCGCGTCGCCGAGACGATGGCGACCGGGTCGTGGGGGGGCGCCCCCCCCGCGCCGGGACCCCCGCCCCCCACAGAAACGACGAAGAGAGGGGGGGGGAGGTGGGATGGAGACGGAAGT
>NZ_JBFBIK010000091.1:0-31325 GCF_040685555.1 Sphaerisporangium sp. NPDC088356 | reverse complement strand
GGGCTTGCGGAGAGATGAAACGCCTGTGGAGCCGGTGTAAGACCTCAAGGGGAGTTCTCCCGGCGGGCGACTGGCGACGAAGCAGGAACCCCCGCGGGTGACCGTGGGGAATCCCCCTCGTTTACGAGGGGGAGGATGTCAAGTACGTGAACCAGACGCTTTCGCCCCGTAGGCGGGCTTGGCGCACCGTCGTCGAAACGCACGCCGATCTTCTCACTTCGCAACAGCCGGAGTTCCTCCTTGTGGCCGCCGCCCCCCTGCATCTTGACGAAGCCGCAGACCTCTTGGAGCGGCGAGCCCACTGGAGATCGATGCCGGTTGATATACTAATCTCCATTCATATATACGGAGAGGCGAGATCATGACCAAGACCCTGATCGACCTTGACGACGAGGCCTTGGCAGAGGCCGCGAAGTTGCTCGGCACCTCCTCCAAGAAAGACACCGTCAACGCTGCCCTACGCGAGATCGTCGACCGACGCAGACGGGCAGCGGCTGTGGCGCGCATGCGTGAGATGGTGGCCGAGGGAGAGATCGACTTCTCGGGCATCGAGCAGGACGCCAGCACACAGCAGGCCGTGGCGTGACGGAGCTCTATCTCGTAGATACCAGCGCCTTGATCCGCTTCTACCGCGGTCAGGTTGGTACAGAATGGGATCAGACCGTCTCTGCCGGGCTTGTCGGAATCTGTGAGCCGGTCAAGCAGGAGTATCTCCGAGCTGTCGGCGGCCGACCAGCCTTCTACGAAGCAGACAGTCTGCTCCAGGAGACCTTCCCCTACTACGTCCTCCCCGAATCGGCATGGGACGAGACAGGCGAGTTGCAGCGCGACCTCGCAGACAAGGGGTGGCATCAATCCGCATCTCCGGTCGACCTCCTCGTAGCGGTAGTCGCACGACATCACAAGCTCACCGTCCTGCATGCGGACAACGACTTCGAGACCATCTCCCGCCTAACGGGGCAGCCGATGCGCCGGATCAGTTGACTGCGTTCACCCCACCGTGGAGGCCCGCCCTTCAGCGCCCTGAAGTACGAGTCCGCTGGAACGTACTACCGCAAGGTGCTCAAGGCGGAGCAACCGCCCGTGGCCCCGTAGACGACGCCCGGACGCCTCAGGAAGTGAGCTGGGCGTCCAGGCGGTAGCCGTCCACGGTGACGTAGATCGCGTCGCCCGGCCGGGCGTTGAGCCGCATCAGCACCGGCTGGAGCGAGTCGAACACCGGCTGGCGGTCGCGCCAGACCAGCACGACGGCGTTGTCCCCGGGCCCGGTGACCGACAGCAGCGTGCCGGGGCGCATGCCGAGCTGCGTGGCGTACCCCTCGGGCACGGGCACCGGCTCGCCGCGCAGGTGCTCGCTGGTCACGTCGATGCGCTGCCAGCGGCGCGGGTCGGAGGCGGGGCTCGGCAGCGGCGGCGCGTGCGTCGCGGCGCGCGGCTCGGGCACCAGGTGCGGCCGGGGAGGCCCGGACAGCGCGGTGAGCGCCGCCAGGGCCGTCTGGGCGTCGGGCAGGTTGTCCGCCACGGACGGGACCGGCAGCCCTCCGCGCATCTGGTGGCCGTTGGCACCGGGCGTGCGGCGGGGGAGCGGGGTGAAGCCGTTGGTGGCAGGCGGCTCCTGCTGCCGGGTCATCGCCCGGGGCAGGGCGTCGATCCAGGCCTGGGCCGAGTGGGCGCGGATGCCGACCTGGGCCAGCAGCTCCGCGGCGTCCTCTCCGGAGGTCTTGTCGCCCAGCAGCTGGGCCGTCCGCTCGCGCAGCCTGACGAGGTCGCCGACGACGAGCCAGCCGTCCTGGAGGCGGCGGTCGCGCATGAGCGCGACCAGCACGCGCCACAGGGGCGTGCCGAGCGAGGGGACCTCGATGGGGTGCGCGGGGTCGGCCCCGATGAGCTGGTCCTCGGTGGCGGCGACGCCGAGCCACTCGGTGAGGCGGAACAGGTGCCCGGTCACCGCGGTCGACTCGGGGGAGCGCAGCCACTGCAGCACGCGCTCCTCGGCGGCCCGCTGTGCCTGCGAGAGCACGTCGCGGTCGACGTGCAGGTCGTGGGCGAGGGTGCGGAGGCTGATCGGCTCCTCGGCGAACAGCCGCTCGGTGGCGACGGCCCGCTCCAGCGGCGTCCACTCGCGGAACACCGCGTCCACGAGCCTCACGAGCGGGTTGTCGGAAACCAGGGGCGGCGGGGCGGCGGGGGCCGGCGCCTCACGGAACGGGCCCGGTGCCTGCGGGACGCCGTCCACCGGGGGCTGCGCCGGGTGCGGGCCCGTGCGGGGGGCACCGGGCTGGGTGGGATGGGGACCTGTCGGCGGCGCGAGGCGGGGGCCGCCCGCCTGCGCCGGGTGGGGGCCCGTATGCGCCGTGGCGGGCGGGGCCGGCTGCGGCAGGGCGAGCTGCGGGGGCGCGAGCTGTGGGGGGACGGGACCGGGGACCTGCGGCGCGATCGCCGGGACCCGGCCGAGGATCTCCCGGAACATGGCAGTGATGATCACTTCGGGTGACGCGGGGACCGTGGGCAGCCGCAGGTCGGCGGCGGTGAGCCTGCGCAGGCGCTGCCATCCGCCCATGCCGCTGATCGCCGAGCGCGCGGGCTCGGGCCAGCCCGGAAGCCCCGGATCCACCACGTGGACCTGGAGCGCGGGCAGCACGTCCATCAGCGCCAGGTGGTCCCAGCGGCTGACCGCCAGCCGTGAGAGCCTGTCGCAGAGCCAGTCGACACCGGTCGTGCCGAGAGCACGACTGAGAGCGACCGAAGCCCACCAGCCGCTCGGAAGCCGGGGGTCGGCGAGCACTTCGGCGATCTGCTGAGGGCGGCTCCAGCGCAGGGCCGGCACCAGATCACTCAGACAGATCATTGAATCGGCGTCCATCGGCTGACCGCATCCTCCCGAGTGTGACGCATGTTGCTAATGGTGCAGCTTACGCCGGAGGCTATCAATTAGCGCCATCTAGGGAGAACATAGCCGCTAGCCGATCCCGGAGCCTGTAACCGAGTGGACACCGCTCGCAGACCCCGGCCTGCCGCCCAGCCGGGTGACCGCCTCCGCGCCCGCCAAACAGCCCGCTTCCAGCGCTGACTCCGGAGAGTCACCCAGTTGCAGAGCGCTGAGGAATCCCGCGGCGAAGGCGTCCCCGGCACCCGTCGAGTCCACCGCCCGGGTGGTCACCGCGGGCGCCCGGTGGACCACCCGGCCCCCCGCCGTCAGCAGCGCTCCGCCCCGTCCGAGCTTCACCGCGGCCATGCCGTACCGGGTGCTCAGCGCCGCCGCCGCGTCCTCGACGCGGGTCTCGCCGGTGAGGAGCAGCGCCTCGTCGCGGTTGGGGATGATGATCGTCGCGGTGGCCGTCTCGCGGAGGAATCTCTCCGGGCCGAAATCCCGCAGAAATCCCGTCGAGGCCGGATCCACGCTGATCCGTACCTCCCGTGCCAGGGCGGCCCGTACGGCGAGCCGGACCAGTTCGAGGCCCGGCTCGGCGAACAGCGTGTATCCGGAGACGTGCAGGTGGCTCACGCCGTCGAGCAGGTCCTCGTCCCAGTCACCGGGCCCGATGCGCCCGCCCGCGCCCCGGTTGGTCAGCATCGTCCGCTCGCCGGTCACGTCGACCATCGCGATCACGACGGCGGTGGGATGGGCCGGGTCCACCTGTACGTGCGGCCGGACGCCCGCCGCGCGCAGCTCGGCGATGTGCCAGGGGCCGGTGTCGTACCCGGCTCGCGTCAGGATCCGCGCGTCCGCGCCAAGGTGGGCGGCCCAGGAGGCGGTGTTCGCCCCTGAGCCGCCCGGGCGTACGACGATGTCGGCGGCGGTGTCGGTGCCGGTCGCGACCGGCGCGTGGTGCAGCGCGACCACATCGGTGACGACGTCACCGATGACCAGCAGACCACTCACTCAGCTCTCCACCGAGGGCGACGAGGCCCACTCGGCGGCGATCCGCCCGGCCAGGCGGGTGTTGCCGCGCACGGCGGCCAGGTTGGCCTCCAGCGAGGCCCCGCCGGTGCCCCTGACCAGGAAGTCGAGCAGGAAGGGAGTGATCGCCTGCCCGGTGATCCCCTCGCGGCCGGCGGCGGCGAGGGCCTCGGCCAGCACGCGGTCGTGGAGCTCGGGGTCGAGCTGCTCGGTCACCGGCACCGGGTTGGCCACGATCAGGGCCGTCTCCGGCCCGCCCAGGCCGTCCTGCGCCCGCATGACGGCGGCGGCCTCGGCGGGGGTCTCAAGGCGCCAGTCGACGGCCAGCCCGGAGGTGTGGAGGTAGAAGCCGGGGAACTCATTCGTGCGGTAGCCGGCCACGCTCACGCCCCGGGTCTCCAGCCGCTGGAGGGTGGCGGGCACGTCGAGGATCGACTTCACGCCCGCGCAGACGATGGTGATCCGCGTCCTTGAGAGCATGTCGAGGTCGGCGGACTCGTCCTGGTCGGCCGTCCACTCGCGGTGCACGCCGCCGAGGCCGCCCGTGGCGAACACCCGGATCCCCGCGCGGGCCGCGAGGAAAGCGGTGGCCGAGACGGTGGTGGCACCGCTGGCCGACAGCGCGGCGGCGGCGGGCAGGTCGCGGAAGCCCAGCTTGCGCAGGCCGGGCTCGGTGGCGACGCGCTCCAGCATGCCCTTGTCGAGGCCGACGCGGGCAACTCCGTCGAGCACGGCGATGGTCGCGGGCACGGCTCCGGCCTCGCGGACCAGCTCCTCCAGCTCGATCGCCACCTGCAGGTTGCGGGGCTGGGGCAGGCCGTGCGAGATGATCGTGGTTTCGAGCGCGACCACGGGCGCGCCCGTGGCGAGGGCCTCGGTGACTTCCTCGGATGTCTGGATGATCGCCTTGCCGGGGCCGGTCATGTGCATGCTCGCTCTGGGTCCTCTCCGTATGTACGCTCCAGGGGGATTGTTCCCCTGATGTGCCGTCTCACCGTACTGTCCGGGTTAGGAGACCCTTTGTCATGCCCCGTTCGCATTACGACGCCGTCATCGCGGGTGCCGGACACAACGGCCTGGTCGCCGCCGCCTACCTCGCGCGCGCGGGACGCCGAGTGCTGGTGCTGGAGCGACTTTCCCACGTGGGTGGTCTCGCCGTGTCCGCCCAGGCCTTCCCCGGGGTCGAGGCGCGGCTCTCGCGTTACTCGTACCTGGTCAGCCTGCTGCCGGGCAAGGTGGTCTCCGATCTCGGAGTGAAGCTGGAACTGCGGCGCAGGCGCTACGCCTCGTACACGCCCGTGGGCGACACCGGGCTGCTCGTGGACAACGGCGACGCCGAGCGGACCGCCGCCTCCTTCGCCGCCGTGACCGGCGGGCCCGGCGACCTCGCGGCCTGGAACCGGTTCTACGGGCAGACGGCCCGGGTCGCCGAGCGGGTGGCGCCGACCCTGCTCGAACCCCTGCGCGACCGTACGGCGCTGCGCGAGGTGGTGGCGGACGGCGAGGCCTGGCGCGACCTGTTCGAGCGGCCGATCGGCGAGGTGGCCAGGGAGCGGTTCGGTGACGACACGGTGCGGGGCGTGGTGCTGACGGACGCCCTGATCGGCACCTTCGCCGACCCGGACGAGGACCTGCTGGCCAACCGCTGCTTCCTCTACCACGTGGTCGGCGACGGGACCGGGGACTGGAACGTGCCGGTCGGGGGCATGGGCGCGGTCAGCGGCGCGCTCGCCGAGGCGGCGCGGCGCGGCGGCGCGGAGATCCGCACGGGCATGGAGGTGCTGTCGATCGACCCGGGCGGGGAGGTCGTGTTCCGCGACGCCGAGGGCGCCGAGCACACCGTCACCGGCGATCACCTGCTGGTCAACACGCCGCCCGCCGTCATGGCGAGGCTGCTCGGCCGGGCGCAGGAGCCGCCGGAGGGCGCCCAGCTCAAGATCAACATGGTGCTGTCGCGCCTGCCCCGCCTGAAGGACGGCTCGGTGGACCCGGTCGAGGCGTTCAGCGGCACGTTCCACATCAACGAGGGCCGTGACCAGCTCGCGCTCGCGTACGAGCAGGCAGTCGCGGGGGTGATCCCCGAGCTGCCCCCGGCGGAGGTGTACTGCCACTCGCTGACCGACTCCTCGATCCTCGGGGCCTCGCTCCGGGAGGCCGGGGCCCAGACGATGACGCTGTTCGGCCTGCACATGCCCGCTCGCCTTTTCCGGAAAAATCCGGAAAAGGCGAGGAGTGAGGCGCTGGCGGCCACGCTGGCCTCGATCAACAGCGTGCTGGCCGAGCCCATCGAGGACTGCCTGCTGCGCGCCCCCGACGGGTCGTACTGCCTGGAGGCGAAGACCCCCGTGGACCTGGAGAACGAGGCCGGGCTCCCCGGAGGCCACATCTTCCACCGCGACCTGGCCTGGCCGTTCGCCGAGGACCCCGCCGACACCGGCCGCTGGGGCGTCGAGACCGAGCACGAGCGCATCCTGCTGTGCGGGGCGGGCGCCCGGCGCGGGGGCGGCGTGAGCGGCATCCCCGGCCACAACGCGGCCATGGCCGTCCTCGGCGGAAGCTCTTAACGGCCGCCCTGGCCGGCTCCCGCGAACGCCGGCGGCGGCTCATCGCCGACGCCGGCGGAGTCGCATTGTCATGGCGATAGGGGGTAGGAGGGCATCTCTACAGGCAACGGAAGGATGATCAAGCGTGGACCAGCACAGTTTCATCGCCCTCCTCAACGAGGATCTGGAGAGCGAGTACCGCTCGATCGTGCAGTACGCGCAGCACACCGCCACGGTCAAGGGGCCGGAGTACCAGAGCATCATCGAGGAGCTCAAGGCCCACCTGGGCCAGGAGCTGGAGCACGCGACGACGCTGGCCGGGCAGATCGCGTTCCTCGGTGGCATCCCGTCCGTCTCGGTGCCCGAGATCCCGAGCGTGCCCGACGGCGCCGCCGCGCTCCAACTCGACCTGGAGCTCGAAGAGACCCAGCTCCAGCGCTACCGCGAGCGGGTCAGCCAGGCCGTGGAACTCGGACTCCCCGACGTCGCCGAAGCCCTGCGCCCGCTGCTCCAGCAGACCCAGGACCACGTCATGGACCTCCAGGGCGCCCTGGGCAAGTAGGCGACCAACCCGGCAAAGCCTCACGCGGCCGCTCCTCCTCCGTATCGCCCACGTGCCAGGGGGAGTGGCGTGTGGTGGGTTCAGAAGTGCCCGGTTTGACTGAATCGCCAGTAAGCCGCGGGGGTGGGGGGCGCTCGGGTAGGATTCAGGCCGTGCGCAGTGCGGATGGTACAGCCGAGGGGACACGCGGCAGCCGGGCCGACCAGGCGGATCAGCGCCGGGCCGAGTTGCTGGAGGCCGCGCGGAGGGTGGTGCTCGAGCGAGGCATCTCGAGCACCAGGGTCGCCGACATCGCCAAGGCGACGAATGTCAGTGGCGGGCTGATCCACTACCACTTCGCCACCAAGGACGAGCTGATCACCGCGATGCTGCGGACGACCATCGACACCGAGGTCGCCCGGCTCAAGGAGCTGGTCCGGGGCTCCGGTCCCGCCGTCGACCGTCTCGACCGCGTCCTCCGGTTCTACATCCCGCGATCACGGACCGATCAGAGCTGGATCCTGTGGATCGACGCCTTCGCGGCGGGCCTTCGCGAGGCGGTCGTCCAGCACATCCTGCTGGAGCTGGAGACTGCGTGGATCGGCTCGGTCGAGCAGGTCATCCAGGCCGGTGTCGACTCGGGCGAGTTCACCTGCGACGACCCGCACGGCGCCGCCGAGCGCCTCGACAGCATGCTCGACGGGATGATCATCCGGTACACGCTGCATCCCTCCGTGCTGTCGCGCAAGCGGCTCCTTGAGCACGCGCGCATCGCCGCGGCCCGCGAGGTCGGCGTCGACCGCTCCGCCTTCCCTGGCTCCTAGCGAAACGGCGGCGCCACGATTCCCGGCAGCGGTACCTCAACCTCACCGACAACCGGCTGGACGAGCTGCCCGAGAGCCTCGGCGGCCCGGCCGCGCTCACGGAGCTCAGGCTGTACAACAACCTTCCATCGTCGGTTCAGCGGGGACGGCGGCGCTGGACGGGGTCGGCTTCGGCGGTGACGCGGGCGGAGGTCCCTTCGCCGAGGCGGACGTAGCGGCCGAGGCTGGCCAGGTGCTGGTGGCGGGACTTGGCCTGCAGTTCGGGCGCGGTGCGCCCGGCTTGGGCCAGATGCTGCGGAAGGCGGGAGGTTCACAGGGTTTTGGTAAGTCCTCCATCGACGACGAAGTCACTGCCGGTGACGTTCCCCGCCCGGTCGCTGGACAGAAGCAGTACCAGGTCAGCGATCTCGTGTGGGTGAGTGAACCTGCCGGTCTCGGCTTGGGCGGCGGTCTGCTTGGCCACCGCTTCCGGGTCAGCGCCGCTCGCGCGGGCAACGGTCGCGGCGACGCCTTCGTCTCCGAGCCACAGGTCCGTGGCGACCGGGCCAGGACTGATGGTGTTGACTCGGATGCCGTGGGCCCCGACCTCTTTCGACAGGGCTTTGGAGAAGTTGGTGAGGGCGGCTTTGGCGGCGCTGTAGTCGATCACTGCCGGGTCGGGCAGGAAGGCGTTGACCGAACTGATCGTAACGACGTTGCCGTGCCCGGCCGCGAGCATGGTCGGCAGCGCGGCGCGGGTGGTGCGTATCGCCGCCATCAGGTTGAGCGTCAGGCTGTGCAGCCATTGTTCGTCGGTGACGTTCAGGAACCCTGTCAGGCGCGGCGCGACCGCGCCGACGTTGTTGACCAGGATGTCGAGGCGTCCGTGTGCCAGCGCGGCGGCGATGAGGTGGGCTGGGCCCGCGGTGGTGGCGAGATCGACCTCGATCGCCTGCACACTTCCCCTTCCGCCCAGTTCTTTCAGTTCAGGTGTGCTTCGGCGTGATCCGGCGACGACGTGGACGCCCTCCTCGGCCAGGGCCTGGGTGATGGCCAGTCCGATTCCCTTGCTGGCACCGGTCACCACCGCGACCTTGCCCTGCAGTCTCAAGTCCATGGCATCCCTTTCTGCGGCACAGTCCGCAGCGTTGACCGGTGATGGCGATCAACGCTGCGGATCGCTTTCAGCTCGTCTGTAGGTCGTTCCTGGTAAGCCAGGTCAGGCAGGCGTCGGCGACCTCACGCCAGCCGTGGTCGATGGTCAGGGAGTGGCCGCGGTCGGGGAACTCCTGGAAGTCGGTGATCGCGGTGGAGTCCCGGTACTGCTTGAGGGTCGCCTTGGTGACGGTCTCGGGGACAGTGTGGTCCTTGCCGCCGGCGATCAGGAGCAGCGGTCCCCGGGCGTTGTTGCCGGTGTCGACCTTGGCGGGTGAGTGGGGGGAGAAGTTGGCGGCGGCGGCCTCGAACAGCGGCTTGCCCGGCGCGGGGATGGTCCAGCGTTCGTACAGGTCGGCGGCCTCCTGAGCCGGGATGGCGTTGCCGAATGCGTAGGTGAACTGGTCGAGGGTGAGGGAGACGGCCCGGTGCTTGTTGGCCGGGTTCTTGAACACCGGCAGGGTCGAGCGCAGCGCCGACAGCGGCAGCGGCAGCACCCCCTTGATCTGTGCGGCGTCGATCGCGATCGCGGCTCTGGCCAGGTCCTGCCCGAGCAGCTTCTCGGCGATCATGCCGCCGAAGGAGTGGCCGATCAGGATCGGCTTGACGTCCAGAGCGTTGATGATCTCCGTGTAGTGGGCGACGACGTCGTCGATGCCGTGGTCGGCGATGCTGTCGGGGTCTTTTCTGGACAGTTCGACGCTTTCGCTGTCGCCCGGCCAGCCGGGGGCCATCGCGTCGTAGCCGGCGGCCGTGAACAGCTCGGTCCAGGAGGACCAGGAGGTGGCGTGTAGCCACAGGCCGTGGATGAAGATGACGGGAGTGGTCGGTGCGGTCATCGGTTGCTCCTCTATGCCGGATGGGTGTGCTTGACCGCCTGGGTCGCGGTCGCGGCGGTGCGGATGTGGCCGGCCACGGCTGCCGGTTGCGACAACGCGATCGCGTGTGAGGCGTCGACCTCGATGGTGTCGGACCCGGCGCGCTGGGCCATGAAACGCTGGGCGGCGGGATGGATCGCCTGGTCGGCGGTCGCCACGACGTACCAGGACGGCAGGGTCTTCCAGCTCGCGGCGGGAGAGCTCTCCTCGAACGCGACAGCCGCGATGGGGCGCTGCGCGGCGGCCGCCACCGAGGTGAGGCGCTCGGGCAGGTCGGCGGCGAACACCGCAGGAAACTGGCCGTCCTTAAGGTACAGCTCCACGGCCTCCTCTCCATCGCCTGTGCGGAAGACGGCCGACCGCAGCGCCGGGCCCAGCAGGCTGTCGGGGAAGCGGCCCGTGACGTCCAGCACGCTCTCCCCTGCCTCCAGGGCGAAAGCGGTCACGTAGACCAGCCCGACCACGTTGCCCAGCTGGGCTGCGGCCAGGGTGATGACCACACCGCCGTAGGAGTGGCCCACCAGCAGGACCGGGCCGTCGATCGCGGCGACGACGCCGGCGAGGTAGGCGGCGTCGGTGGCCGGTCCGCGCAGCGGGTTGGCCGCCGCGGTCACGGGGATCCCGGAGGCCTGGAGCTCGGCGATCACGCCCGTCCAGCTCGAGGCGTCCGTGAAGGCGCCGTGGACCAGCACGACGGTCGGCGTGCTGCCGTTTTTGAAGGATCTCCCTGTGGCCATGGCCTCACCGTAGGAATCCCTCTGCGCGCCTCGCGAGCGTCACATGACTGCGTCACCGAGCGTCACCCGAGCGAAGCAGTGAGGTCAGGCTGATACGCGCAGGGCTGTGCTCAACGCCGATCGCGAGGTGATCCCCAGCTTGGGGAAGATCCTGTAGAGGTGGGAGCTGACGGTTCGATGGGACAGGTAGAGCTTCTCGCCGATCTCCCGGTTCGTCAGGCCATCGGCCGCCATCTGGGCGATCTGGAGTTCCTGCGCGGTCAGCACGTCGCGCGCTTCACTGCTGCGACTGCGGCTGCTCTCGCCGGAGGCCCGCAACTCCTGGCGCGCTCGCTCGCTCCAGGGGATCACCCCCAAAGCGTCGAACGTCTCGCGAGCCATGCGCAAGGGCGCCCGCGACTCGGCCGTACGCCGCTGGCGCCGCAGCCATTCACCGTACGCCAGCTGCACCCGGGCCCGCACGAAGGGCCATCGCCGCAGGTCGGCCCCGAGCGCGGCATCGAAGAAGGGCTCTGCTGCCGCCTCATCGGCCAGGACGGCCCGGGCGTAGCGCAGGTCAGCGTGCAAGGACGGCGACGGTGTGGTGAGCGCCACCGTCTCCAGTTCCTCGATGATGCCGGCGACCGCGCGGCTTTGACCGCTGTGCACCGCGGCGTCTGCGAGTTCGGCGATGGAAAAGCAGCGTAGCGCCAGGTGGAAGGCCGGATCGGCGGGATCGTGCATCCGTCGCAGATGGTCAAAGGCGTCGGCGTAACGTCCCTCGCCCAGCGCGGCGAGCCCACGCGCATGCTGCACCGTGGCCAGCACGGGGCGGGCTCCGATGGGCAGGGCCACCTGCTCGGCCGCCACCGCGAGGCTCTCCACGCGATCCTGTTCGCCGCGTAGCGCGGCGAGCACCGCGCCAGATGCCTGAGCGATGGCGTGCATCAGCGGCTGGGATGTCTCGTGCGCCAGACGGGCGGCCTCCTCGGCCGCGGGAATGGCCACGCTCAGGTCGGCCAGCCGGGCCGCGCTCCATGCCTGTGCGCCGAGGTCTCGTGCCAGGAGGCTGAGCCGGCCCTGCGCGCGCAGGGCCGGCAGCGACGCGGCGCAGAATTCCTCTGACAGGTCGAACGCCCCCACCATCAACGCCGAACTGCCGAGCAGGCGGGCCGCCAGCCGATCGCCGGTCGGGTGGGCGGCCAGATGGCGTAATCGCTCGATCACGACCTTGCCACGCTCGATGGGAGCCGCGAACGCCAAGATCGTCAGCAACCGCCCGTCCAGATCGTCGACGGGCAGGCCCTCGGCCACGGTGACGACGCGTTGCCGCGACCGCTCGTCAGCATGAGCCCAGAAACAGCGCAAGGACGCAGTGGACAGGAGTTTCAGCGCGAGATCGACGTCTCCCTGCGCCGCCATGCTCTCGGCGAGGTCGGCCAGTGAGTGCGCTGCCGCGCTGTCGTCACGGATGCCGTCCTCGAAGCTCTCGCGGATCCACACGATACGGGCCCGCTGCTGGGCCGACAGCTGAAGCCGCTCGCCTTCGCCCAGCAGTCGCACGACGATATCGCGCCGTCCCATCTCAGCCGCGTACTCGGCGGCCCGCACCAGCCGTTCACACCGGTGAGCGGGATTCTCGCTGAGCCTGACCGCGTGCTCCAGCGCCGCGACGGCCGACAACAGGTCGCCCCGACCTCGCACGGCCTTGGCCGTAGTCTCCAGCTCGACGGCGATGCTCTCATCCGGCCTGGGGGTGGATGCCGCGCGGTGCCAAAGGCGACGGTCCGGCCGGCCGGTGAGGACATCGGCCAATGCGGCGTGCACCGCGTGCCGCTGGGAGATGCTCGCCCCCTGGTAGATCGCCGAGCGCATGAGCGGGTGCCGGAACGACACTCCGGCTTCGTGCACGTCGACCAGTCGCACGGTGACAGCGGGCGCCAGATCGTCTGCCGTGACCGGGACACCGGTGATCAGCGCAGTGGCGTCGAGGGTCTCGGAAACGGCGGTGCTGTCGTTGAGCGCGGCCACCAGCAGCATGGTCCGAAGGGTCGACGGCAATCCCGACATGCGGGCGGTGAAGGTCTGTTCCAGCCGGGTAGTCAGCGGGAGCCACCCCGGCGGCAGGGGCCTTCTCCCGTCCTGCGTTTCCGCGGCGATCGGCAGTTCGACCAGGGCCAACGGGTTTCCCGCAGCCTCCCGCAGCAACCGTGTGCGCACCGCCGGCGCCAGGGTGGGGCTGCAGGCGTCCAGCAAGGCGGTCGCGGCGGTGTCATCGAGCCGATCGAGGAGCAACTCCTGCAGCCCGGCCCCGTCAAGGGGACTTTGGAAACCGTCGTGTATCGCGGCCAGGAGCACGATCGGTTCGGAGTCCAGCCGTCGCGCGACGAACGCGAGCACATCGGCGCTGGAGCGGTCCAGCCAGTGAGCGTCCTCGACAAGGAGCAGGACGGGCGAGCGGGCGGCGGCCTCGCCCAGGAGGTTCAGCGCCGCCAAGGCGATGAGGAACGGGGCCGGCATCCGGGCGCCGGCCAACCCGAATACCGCTTCCAGCGCGTCGCGCTGCGGGGCGGGCAGTTGCCCGATCTCGGTACGAAGCGGAAGCAGCACCTGATGCAGACCGGCGAAGGGCATGTGCGTCTCTGACTCCACACCCACCGTCCGCAAGATGCGCATGCCACGCGCGGCCGCGATCCCCGCCGTGTCCAGCAACAGGGCCGACTTCCCGATCCCCGCCTCGCCGCGCACCAGCATCGCCCCACCGCTCATGCGGACGCCCTCCACGACATCGCCGAGCCGCCGCTGTTCGGACTCCCGCCCGAAAAGTGATCTTATTGGCTGGTCTGCAGGCATATGAAGACATGGTCGCCTGCTCTCGGGGTCTCGTCCAGCGAACGTGGCCTCCGGGTAGGAGCGGACCGGTGAGCCGTGGTTACCGTCACGTCTGTTGACAGATCGCTTCTGACCAGGCCGGTCTCGCGCTGTTGCCGAATCTGCGAGCGTGGCGTTCCTGCGGTCGGATGTCGCGCCTTCTTCGGGGGCGGCGGTGATGAGGGTGCCGCCGGGGATGAGCATCATGCCTTCGTCGGGAACGTGGGTCATGAGGATTCCGGCCTTTCACTGATGCGCTCAGTTCTGCGGGTGCGCGTGTTCTGGGCGGCTCGCGGGCGGCGCCTCAACTTGGTGGACCTGTCCGGTCGGATGTGACCGATATCCGGGGCGGACGTCAGGCGGCGGCCTCGCGGATGAGGTGGGCGACAGCGGCCGGCTGGGAGACGTAGACGGCGTGGCTGCCGATGACCTCGACGACCTTCGCTCCGGCGCGCGCGGCCATCATGCGCTGGGCGGGCGGCGGGATCATCCGGTCCTGGGTCGCGACGAGGTACCAGCTGGGCCTGTGCCGCCAGGCCGGTTCGGTGACCAGCCCGTCGAGGGCGTGCACGCCCCACGGGACTTGGGAGTCGGCCATGAACGTGGCCACCTGGTCGGGCAGGTCGGCGGCGAACGAGGCGGCGAACTTGTCGCGGTCAAGTAAGAGGAAACCCTCCCTGGGAAGGAGAATGGGCGGCACCGGCACGCCGGGCGGCGGGGCGGCGGTGAGGGTGCCGACCGATTCGTTCTGGTCGGGGGCGAACGCGGCGATGTACACCAGCGACGTGACGTTGGGGTGAGTGCCGGCCTCGCTGATGACGGCCCCGCCGTAGGAGTGGCCGATCAGGACGGCCGGGCCGTCGAGGCGGTCCAGGACCCGGCGGGTCACGGCGGCGTCATCCTCCAGCGACAGCGTCGGGTTCTGCACGATGTAGACGCGGAATCCGTCCCTGGTCAGCTCGTCGTAGACGCCCTGCCAGCCGGATCCGTCCACGAAGCCACCATGCACGAGCACGATGTTCCTGATGGTGGTCATGGTCGCTCCTGAGCTGAATGGACAGGCCCGGCGCCTGTCCCGGTGCACTCCATCCAAGTCGCGCGCACGTGGCCCGGCCACGCAGAACAGGACGCAGAAGTAGCGCGGAAACCGTCAGGGCGCGGCGTTCGCCAGGTCGCGGCAGCGGCTGCTCGCCTCAGTGTCGCCAATGGCCTCGTACACCTCGGCCGCCTGCGCGTAGGTACGGCGGCTCTCGCCGGTCCGGTCCTCGTCGGCCAGCAAGGCCGCCAGTGTCTCCAGGGAGCGCGCTTGCGGGACGGGCAACTGAGTCTGCTCCATGAGGCTGATCGCCTCGGTGAGCTTGGTGATCGCTTCGGCCCGGTGGCCGAGCAGTCCCAGACATTCGCCGACGCGGGCCAGCGCGATCGGCCGGGTGAACGCCGCGACGCTCGGCGTCATCCCCGAGCGGTCGTCGTTCAGCAGGGCCAACAAGTCGAGGTACTGTTCCAGTGCCTTGTCGTACTGTCCGGCATCGCGAAGGCAGGTGCCGAGACACTGGCAGTACCGATCGATGTCGCCGTTGGCCTTGTGTATCTCCGCCGCCTGGGTTTCCGACGCAATGGCCTCATCGAGCCGCCCGAGCCGTCGAAGCGCGCCCCCCGCATGGTGGTGGGCCAAGGCGATCTGCGCCGTGGCACCACTGCGGGTTGCCAGGTCCATCGCCTGGGCTGTGTAGCGCAGTGTGGTCTCCAGGTCCTCTCGCGGCACCAGATGGACCCAGGCCAGCATGTTCAGCTGCGCGGCCTGCCGAGCCGGATCGCCCAGGACAGCGGCCGCCTCGACACCGAGGGTGAAGACCTCATACCAGTGCGGCGCGTGCATCCACTGGTCGGAGAACCAGTCCATCGACTCGGCGCAGCCGAGGACGGCGGCGAACCGGCCAAGGCTCGCCGCGTGACGTAACGCGCCCAGCCAGTTGTCCGCATTCACGCGCAGCCAGTGGTCGGCCTCCTCGGGGGAGGACAGGTCGGCGAGGTCGGGGTCAGGCCGGTCGGGACGGCCGTACATGGGCTCGAACCACCGCCCGGCGGTCGTGGCCATCCGCAGCAGCCACGACGCCATCGTCACGGTGAGCGCGTCGCGCTCGGCCGCGGTTTCCTCCTCCCGAAGCCGGTCGCGGGCGAACAGCCGGACCAGGTCGTGGAAGCGGTAACGTCCCAACGTGCTGTCCTGCAGCAGACCGAGGTCGACGAGTTCGTCGAGGGCGTCCCACGCCCCCTCGATCGACGTGCCGCCCACCACGGCGGCTAGAGCGGCGTCGAAGCTGCGACCCGGCACCAGGGCGAGCCGGCGAAAGGCCCGCCGCGTCGAGTCGGCCAGCTGCTCGTAGGACAACCCGAACGCGGTGGCGATCTTCAGATCGCCGGCGCTCAGCTGGTCCAGGCGGCGCTCCTCGTTCGTCAACCGGGCGGCGAGGTCGGCGGCGTTCCAGCCGGGCCGGCTGACCAACCGATTTCCGGTGATCCGCAGCGCGAGGGGCAGACCGCCACACAGCTGCGCGAGCTGCCAGACGGCCGATCCTTCGTCCGATGCGCCGCGGTCTTTCAGAATTCCGGTCAGCAGTTCGGTGGCCTCCAGCAGGGGCAAGGGCCCGAGGCCGAGTCTGCGCACTCCTTCCAGAGCGGCCAGCAAGCGGCGACTGGTCACCAGGGCCTTGCCCGCGCCGCCGCCCGGCAGCAGCGGCCGGACCTGCTCCTCGGAGGCGGCGTTGTCGAGCACGATCAGTACGCGCCGATCACGCAGCAAGGACCGGTACAAGGACGCACGCCCGGCGACATCGCCCGGGATCTGGTGATCCGCGATACCGAGCGCGCGAAGGAGCATACCCAGCGCCTCATCGACAGGCAGTGGCTGCGCAGACATACCGAACAGGTCGAGAAAGAACACCCCATGAGGGAATTCCGGCCGCAGCGCGTGGGCGGCGACGACGCTCAGCGTGGTCTTGCCCAGCCCCGCAGAGCCGGTGATGAGCCGCACGCCCGCGGTGCCCGGCGCGTCCCCGGCGCGTAAGAGCTCGCTGGTCCAAGCCAGTTCCGCGGCTCGGCCGGTAAAATCGTCGACCGATCGCGGCAGCTCGCACAGCCCGGTCGGTCGGGCCCAGTGATCGCGCAGGCGGCCCTCACGCGCCAGCTCGACGAGCTGCTTGCGGTCGGCGTCCGCCAGGCCGAGGGCGTCGGCCAGCGCGGTGACGGTCCGATGCTGAGGGCCCTTGCTGCGTCCGCGTTCCATGTCCGACAGCGTCCGGCCACTGACCCCCGAGGCCTCGGCAAGCTGCTCCAACGTCAGACGAGCCGCATGCCGATGGCGACGCAGCACCTCCGCGAAGCTGGGTGGAGTCGTGATCGAGTGCTCCTTCTCCGCGATCTAGTGGAGATCACCCAAAGCTTACGGGAAAGACCGGTGGTAGCGGCCTTGGTCATCGGTCACGGGCACGCTCGCCCTGCGCAGATCGGCGGCACGAGACGCTCGCATCAAGCCCGCTCCGAACGATGTTCACGACGCGGTCCAGGACAGTCACCTGCTGTGGCGTGCCCGGCCACAACCGCCGGGGCGGACCTCCCGATACCGGCCCTTACCTAGAGGTCACCGCACGATCGAGGGCGAGCCGCCGCTTCGTTCACCTTCAGCCTGGAACAAGACCTGCAGTCACGTAGCGCTCGGTGACGCAGTCAGGTGACGCTCGCGCGGCAAGCGAGCCGGTTTCTACGGTTTGCCCCATGAATACCCAGCGCTCCAGCGCTCCTTGAGCAGCGATGCCGGGGCTCCCGGCAAACCGCCGGCGACGCCCCGGTCCACCGTGGAGAGACCGGCGAGCGGACCGCACAGTCGGCGCATTCAGCAGCCTACGACCCTCACTCGCCTCGAAAAGGGAAACGTCTTGTGAAAACGATCCATTTCACCCTTGACCCGAAGGTTCGCGGCCGCGTCGTCATCCCGATCGCGATGATCGGCATGCTCGCCAACCTCGCCCCTGCCGCCTCCGCCCAGGCCACACCGGCCCCTATCACAGCCATCGCCTCCAAGGCGCCGTCGAAGACCGGCCATGAGCCGCGCATTCCGGCAGGTTTCCGCGAGAAGAGAGTTCAGGTCGGCAACGTCGGGATCAACTACGTGCGCGGTGGACACGGGCCGACGCTGGTCCTGCTGCACGGATATCCGCAAACCTGGTACACCTGGCGCGAAATCCTGCCCGAACTCGCCAAGCACTACACGGTCATCGCGCCGGATCTACGCGGAGCAGGCAAGAGCGACGCACCCGCCAGTGGCTACGACAAGAAGACCCTCGCTGCTGACCTGCACGGGTTGTTGACCACGCTCGGCCTCAAGCGGGACATCAGGCTCGTGGGGCACGACATCGGCACGATGGTCGCCTACGCCTACGCCGCCGCCCACCCCGGCGACGTCGCCAAGCTGGTCCTCAGCGAGGCCCCCATCCCCGACAAGACCCTCTACGCCTTCCCCTCCCTCACCGCGAAGGGGCCAGGCTTTTGGAACTTCGGTTACTTCAGTCTCACCAACGGCCTGCCCGAGCGCATGGTGAACGGCAGGGAAGAGCAGTGGGTGGAGCGTTTCGTCGATTCCCTCGAAGTCAAAAAGAACGGCGTCAGCGACGAACAGGTCCGCGAGTACGCCCGCTACCTGCGCGATGACGCTCACCTGAGGGCGAGTTTCGAATGGTTCCGCGCCTTCCCCAAGGACGTCGCCGACAACAGCGCATACAGCGCGAAGAAGCTCACCATGCCCGTGCTCGCCATCGGCGCCCGCGGCAGCCTCGGCGACTCCGTCCCCACCCAAGTCCGCCAGTACGCCAGCCATGTGACCGGAATCGTCATCGAGGACTCCGGTCACTGGATCTTCGAGGAACAGCCCGAACAGCTCACCCGCACACTCCTGCGCTTCCTCAAGAAGAACTGATCCGGCGCCGAACCAGGAGCAGCCACATGAACAAGAGACGTCCACCCCATACCGGCGACACGCAGGAGCCCTTCTGGTTCCTCGGCGGCCGGGTCCAGATCCTGGTGCCGGCCTCGGCGACCGGCGGCGCCCTGAGCGTGATGGAGTTCACCGACCCCAAGGGCCATGCGCCAGTCATCACAGCGGCAGCCCGCACCACCCGCTGATCCCACACGAGACGCATCGGTCCGGACCGCGACAGGCGCGATCCCCGCGCCCGGCACCCGCGCCGACGGACACCTGCAACAGCGATACCTGGCCGACCCGCAGCATCTCCTCCTGGGTGGGAGAGAAGAACAAGTACAGCTCGCGCGTCATCATCAACCGCGGGAACACCCGAGGCGGTCCGCTCCACCGACGTCACCGCACACGCCTCCAGGCCCGGCACCGCTCAACGGACGAGGCACACCGTAGCGAGACGAACACGCGGCACAACAGGCGAAGAAGATCACAGCTCTATCAACGCCTCGCGGACCGCCAGGTCGTACTCGGACTCGACGAGGAACAGCCTCGGGATCCCGCGCTCGCGAAGACGGCCGGGACCAGCAGCGGGAGCACGATCAGGCGCAGGGCCGTCAGGCGACGTCAGGTCACCTCTTGCCAGACTGACTGGTTAACCAGTTAGTCTGGTGACGAGGGTCTGCGGCCACGAGGCTCTCAGGCCAAGTTTTCCGGGTCGTAACAGGCGAACGGAAGGCGTCCGCCAGGACGCGGCAGGAAAGGTTCCGGCGAGTGGACCGGCACGGAGTTTCGCAGGGCGCCGAAAGCGGCGGCCCGAAGAGCGTCACGAACAGGGATCCGCACACGCCCCGCATGCTGGCCCCGATGTCTTCGATCGGCGGGATGGGCGCGGTCTCGGCGGCGATCCGCGCCTCGGCAGAGTCGTTCGGCGCGCACGTGCTCACCGAGGCGGCGGTCGAGCGCGTCATCGTCAGGAACCAGTGCTCGTCCGCCACCCACGGCGGCGGCGGGGTCACCGGCATCGCCGGGTATCTGTGCTCCAAGCGAATCCTGCGCGACCGGAGGTGGCGGCGATGACCGACCTTTCCCGTACGACCGGCGAGAGCCGTACCGGACCTGGCCGTACGGCCTCAGCGGCCGGCGGCCGCACGGCGCCCCTGGACCTCGACCAGGTGCGGGCCTGCCTCGCGCCGCCGGGCATGATGCTGCCCGCGGCGGCCTACCTCAGCGACGACGTGCTCGCCTTCGAGCGCCGGGTGGTCTTCGCCGGGGGATGGGTGTGCGCCGGGCGCGCCGCCGGCCTCGGCCCGCGCACCCGTACGGCCGTCGCCGTGGGCGACGACAGCGTGCTGCTGGTGCGCGACGAGGAGGGAACGCTCCGCGGCTTCTACAACGTGTGCCGCCACCGGGGCCACGAGCTGCTGCCCTGCGGCTCCCGCGCGACCGGCCGGTTCATCGCCTGCCCGTACCACAACTGGGTGTACGACCTGACGGGGCGCCTCGACCGCGTGCCCCGCGAGCACGGCGACGGCTACGCGCTCGACCGGCTCGGCCTCATCCCCGCGCGCGTCGAGGAATGGCACGGGTTCGTCTTCGTCAACGCCTCCGGCGACGCGCCCCCGCTCGCGGGCTACCTCGCCGGGCTGGAGGAGGTCGTCGCCCCGTACGAGATGGAACGGCTGACGGTCGCCGCCTCGCACGAGTACGACCTCGCGGCCAACTGGAAGCTCGCGGTGGAGAACTACCACGAGTGCTACCACTGCCCGGCGATCCACCCGGAGCTGTGCCGGGTCTCCCCGCCGGACAGCGGCGACAACTACGCGCCGGAGGGCCTGTGGGCGGGCGGCAGCATGACCCTGGTCGAAGGCGCCGAGACGATGTCGTTGACGGGCGCCTCGGGCGGCGCCTTCCTGCCCGGGATCACCGGCCCGCTCCGCCGCAAGGTGGAGTACCTGCATCTGTTCCCGAACCTGCTGCTCAGCCTGCACCCCGACTACGTGATGACGCACGTGCTCGACCCCGTCGGCGCCGGTCGCACGAAGGTCACCTGCCAGTGGCTGTTCCCCCCGGAGGCCGGGGGCGCCGACCCGTCGTACGCCGTGGACTTCTGGGACCTGACCAACCGTCAGGACTGGGGCGCGTGCGAGGGCGTGCAGCGGGGGGTGGCCTCGCGCGGCTACGTGCCGGGGCCGTTCGCGCCGGAGGAGGAGGTCACCCACCAGTGGATCACCTCCGTCGCGACCGCCTATCTGACGGGCCGGCTCTCGCCGGCCGAAAGGAAATGAAATGCCAGTCGCAAGCCAGTCGTTGGTCGAGCGGGATCTCGTCCTGCTCGACAGTCTGATCGCCAAGGAGGAGTCGGTCTTCCTCGAACGCACGGCGGAGTCCCAGCGGGTCAGGAGGGAGTGCGCCGACGTGCTTCCCGGAGGCGTGGCCTCCAACTGGCAGGACGCGCCGCCCGGCGCGGTGTGGATCTCCCACGGCGATGGCTCCCGCGTCGTGGACGTGGACGGCACCTCCTACGTGGACCTGCACGGGGGCTTCGGGGTGGGGCTCGCCGGCCACGCGCACCCCGCTATCGTCGAGGCCGTCTCCGACCGGGTGCGCAAGGGCACGCACTTCGCCCAGCCCACCGAGGACGCCGTCGTGGTCGCCCGCGAGCTGGCCCGCAGGTTCGGGCTGCCGCTGTGGCGCTTCGGGAACTCCGGCACCGAGGCCACGATGGACGCCGTGCACCTGATGCGGGCCGCCACCGGCCGCATGAAGATCATCAAGGTCGAGGGCACCTACCACGGGCACCACGACAGCGTGCAGGTGTCGGTGTACCCGGATCCCGAGCAGGCGGGTCCCGCCGATCGCCCCTACTCCGTGCCGACCGGCCGCGCCGTCCCGCCCGCCCTCGCGCGGCTCACGCTGGTGGTGCCCTTCGGGGACCTCGCGGCGGTCGAGCGCCTGCTGGTGGAGAACCCCGGCGAGATCGCCGGCATGATCATCGAGCCCATCATGATGAACATCGGGCTCATCCCGCCGCCCGACGGCTACCTGGCCGGGCTCAGGCACCTGCTGCACCGGCACGGCGCCTACCTGGCGTTCGACGAGGTGAAGACCGGCCTCGCCGTCTCGGCGGGCGGCGCGACGCAGTGGTCCGGCGTGGTGCCCGACCTGATCTGCCTGGCCAAGGCGCTCGGCGGCGGGGTGCCGTGCGGGGCCATCGGCGGGGTCCCCGAGCTCATGAGCCTGATCGCGGACGGCACGTACGAGCAGGTCGGCACCTTCAACGGCAACCCGCTGACGATGGCCGCCGCCCGCGCCATGCTGCTCGGCATCCTGACCGACGACGCGTACAGGCACTTCGACAGGCTCCGGCGCGTCATGGCCGAGGGCGCGGAGGACGTGCTGCGCCGTTACGACCTGCCCGGTCACGTCAGGGCGTTCGGGGCCAAGGGCGCGGTCGTCTTCCACGACCGGCCGCTGCTCGACTACCGGGACTTCGCGGAGTATCCCGACCAGTGGGGCAACGCGCACTGGCTCTTCCAGCACAACGGCGGGGTGTTCCTGCCCCCATGGGGGAAATGCGAGCAGTGGACGGTGTCCGTCCAGCACTCGGAGGCCGACGTGCGCCGCTTCGTCGGGAACCTCGAACGGATGGCCGCGAGCCTGCGGCCCCGCTGACCCCTCAGGCGGGCAGCGCGGCCAGAAGGTACGCGAGGCGGGCGGCGGCGTCGTCGATGCCGTCGACGGTGCCGAGCCGGTAGCCCCACGAGGTGAGGAAGGCGCCCTGCGGGGTGCAGGTGACGACCTCCATCAGCGTGTCGCTGAAGCGGTTGCGTACCCGGACCGCGCCGGGGGTGCCGCCGAGGACCTGCACGGAGAGGTCGATGTGCCGGCGGGTCGCCAATGCGAACTGCTCGAGACAGGACATGGTGTCCAGCATGTGCCTCACCTCCACGTCACCCATGGCTGGTAAGGATTGCATGATCTTGCCGTGATCGGCAAGCAATTGTGTGGCTACTGGCCAGATTGTTTGGCGAAGTCCACGAGGACGCGGACGATCACCTCGCGCGCGTCCTCACGGAACACCGCCACCTCGCACAGGTCCTCGAACGCGCCGGCGTAGAAGGCCACGTCCTCGGGGTTGCGCAACACCAGGTCCTTGGTCCTGGTCGGGACGCCGACCATGGCCTCGTTGTAGATCCAGAAGCCGTTCAGCAGGGCGGACGGCAGCTGGGCTGAGAAGGGGATGACGCCGAACTCGACGTTGGGCAGGGTGGTGACCGCGAGCAGCCGGTCGAGCTGGCCGCGCATGACGTCGTCCGGCGCGAGCCGGTAACGCAGCACCGACTCAGGGATCAGGAAGCGGAACCGCCTCCCCGGGTCGTACAGAATGTCCTGCCTGCGCATGCGGACCCGGATCGCCGCGTCGATGTCGTCGGACGCGCCGTACAGGCGGCGGACCTTGGAGAAGATGTTGCGGGCGTACTCGGCCGTCTGCAGCAGGCCGATCACCACGCCGGGCTCGAACACCCGGAACAGCTTGGTGCGCGACTCCAGATCGCGGACGTCCTCCTGGAGCGCGGCCAGGCCGCTCTTGTGCCGCTGGCGCCAGGAGTCCTGCCGTTCGAGCAGCGACACCGCCTGGGCGATCAGGTCGTCGACGACCTCGGGGGGCGCCTGCACGGCCTGGCTCCACATCACGATGTCGTCCTCGGTGGCGCTCTGCCGGGCGTTCTCGATGCGCGAGACCTTGGAGGCCTGCCAGCCCAGGCGTGCCGCGAGGTCCTTGCCGGACAGCTGGGCCGCCTCGCGCAGCTGCCGGAGCTGGGCGCCGAGGTCGATCCGTGCCTGCTGAAAGCCGCTCACGCCCACCTCCAGTCGGCATCGGACTCGCATGAGGGTAGACCGGGCGACGCGATCATGCCATAGGGATCTCCCTATTAGTGATCAGCTACTCGCTCGGCCGGCTCCGGGGGGAAGAGCACGTCACGCGCGATCTCCATGAGGAGCTCGCGCGGCACCTCGACGGCCGACTCCCCGTCGAGCACGTGGCGCAGGTCCGCCCGTGCGTCGGGGTCCGTCAGGGTGAGTCCCTGGACGACGATCGTGCCGCGATCGGTCTCGTACAGCGACGGGCAGGCGCCGGCCTCCGAGGTAGAGCCGAGAAACCGCAGACGCATGTAGGGTCCCTTCCCCCGGAAGCGCCCGGGTGGCCGCAATTGCGCGCAATTGTAGAGCATGAAGTGAGCGGAAAGCGGCGGGCGGTGCGGGCCGGTCAGTCTCCGGTGACCCCGTCGGCCATCTCCCGCAGGATGTCCAGGTGGCCGTTGTGCCGGGCGGTCTCCTCGATCAGGTGGTGCAGGATCCAGCGCAGCGTGACGTGCGTGCCGTCCCTGAGCGGGTTCTTCGCCACCGTGTCCAGGTCGAGCGAGGCCACCAGCTCCCGGTAGCGGGCGCACTGCTCCTCGTACTCCGAGAGGATCCGCGCGAGGGGCATGTCGACGGCGATCCGCATCTCGCGGTCGGGGTCCTCGTCGGTCCAGGGCCCGAGGTCCTCCTCGCCGAGCAGCCTCACCTGGATCCAGAAGTACTCCACCCACCGCAGGTGGTTGGCCACGCCGCTCATGGTCATCAGCGGCGAGCCGGGCAGGGGTGCGCTCCTGGCGTGCTCCTCCGAGAGCCCCTCGCACTTGGCGTGGACGGTCGCCCGCGTGTAGTCGAGAAGGGTCGTCAGGACGGTGCGCTCGTCCCAGGCCACGGGCAGGTCTGTACGTGTCATGCGCTGGAGCCTGCTAGACCCGGGCGAACATGTCCAATAGTTAAAACCAGCTCGGCACCACGCGGACCAGCAGCTCCTCGCCCGTCCAACAGGATCGGTACGACGCGGGCCGGCGGTTCCACGTCCGTTAGAACGGGATGGGGACCACGCAGGCCCGCAGTTCCTCGCCGAGGGCCTTGGCCTGGGCGTCCATGCGCGGGCTGGCGGCCACACCCCGGCCGAGCAGGCCGCGCACGACGAAGTTCAGCGCGAGCAGGTTGGGCAGGCGGTACCGCTCGATCTCCAAAGCCGCCGTGCCGGGGAGCAGGCTCCGAAGCCGGTCGGTCGTGAGGAACTCCTCCAGCCAGGCATACTCCTCGGCCGTGCGGACCCAGACGCCGAGGTTGGCGTCGCCACCCTTGTCGCCGGACCGCGCCCCGGCGACCGTGCCGAGCGGCGCGTGCCGTACGGGCGGCCGGCCCTCGCCGGTACGGCCCGTCGTGCCCGCGCCCGCCGGTGAAGGCCGGGCGGGCGTGTCCGCGGGTGCCTCCACGCCAGGACCGGACGGGGCGGGTGCCCCCACGCCAGGGTCGGCCGGGGCGGGGGCCTCAGCGTCAGGGCCGGACGGGGCCGATGCCTCCGCGCTGGGGGCGGGCTGGAGCCAGATGCGCTCGGCGCCCTCCCAGACCTCCGCCCGTACGGCGGCACGGGGCACGGCGGCGGGCCGGAAGACGCCGTACGCCGAGGCGTCACCCGGGGGAGTGAGCCCGTAGAAGCCGGGATAGCCGGCAAGCCCGGTCTCGACCACGGCCGAGGAGAACGCGCGCCCGGCCCTGCGCTGGTCGGCGTCCATCACCGTGATGCGCAGCAGCGCCACCGAGACCTCCGGCCTCGCGGGCGTCAGCTCCACTGACTCCCGCCCAGCAGGCGGCGTCGGCTCCACCGGCCCCGGTCTTGCGAGTGGCGTCGGCTCTGCTGACTCCTGTCCAGCGGCCGGCGTCGGCTGCGTCGGCTCTGGTCTTGCGAGTGGTGTCAGCTCCACGTGGACCTGGTCGAACGCCTCCCTGGGGACGCGCGCGAATATGGCCTCCTCGGCCAGGCGGGCCTTGGCTTCGATGTCCAGCCCGGTGAGCACGAGCGTCATCGTGTTGCGGTAGCCGCCGAGGTGGTTCAGCGCGACCTTCAGCGTGTCAGGCGGCGCCTCGCCCCTGACGCCCGACACCCTGACCCGATCGTGCCCGACCTGCGCCAGCTCGATGGTGTCGAAGCGTGCGGTCACGTCGGGCCCGAGGTACCGGGGAGAGCCGATCTCGTAGAGGAGCTGCGCGGTGACCGTGCCCACCGACACCCGCCCGCCCGTGCCCGGGTGCTTGGTGATCACGCTTGAGCCGTCCGCGTGCAGCTCGGCGATCGGGAAGCCGCAGTGCGCGAGGTCCGGCACCTCGGTGAAGAACGCGTAGTTGCCGCCGGTCGCCTGGCAGCCGCACTCGATTATGTGCCCGGCGACCACGGACCCGGCGAGCGCGTCGAGGTCCGAGGGGCGCCAGCCGTACCGCCACATGCCCGGGCCCGTGACCAGCGCCGCGTCGGTCACCCTGCCGGTCACCACGACGTCGGCTCCGTTCGCCAGCGCGACGGCGATGGCCTCGCCGCCGAGGTAGGCGTTGGCGGTGAGGGCCGTGCCACCCGGCTCCTCGCCGGTCGTGGTCCCTGGCTTCCCGCCGGAAGTGGCGTTCCGCTTCCCGCCGGGAATGACCCCCTGCTTTTCGCCGGGGGTGGCGTTCTGCTTCTTGCCGGGGGTGGTGCCCGGCTTCTCGCCGGTGACGAGGTCGGGCAGGTGGCCGAGGTCGCGGCCGATGAGGTCGTCGCCCGTCACGTGGGCCACCCTCACCGCGAGGCCAAGGCGGGTGGCCAGCTCGCTCACGGCCAGCGCGCACCCGGCAGGGTCCAGGCCGCCCGCGTTCGACACGATCTTGATCCCCCGGTCCACGCACGTGCCGAGGACCTGTTCCATCTGGGTCAGGAAGGTGCGCGCGTACCCGGGACGGCCCTTGAGCCGGTTCCCCGCCAGGATCAGCATGGTCAGCTCGGCCAGCCAGTCGCCGGTGAGCACGTCGATCGGCCCGCCCTCGACCATCTCCCTGGCGGCCGACAGCCTGTCGCCGTAGAACCCGCTGCAGTTGGCGATGCGGAGCGGACCGGCCGCGCCGGTCACGAGGACGCGTCCCCTCCGGGCTCGGCCTTCTCGGGCTCCGTCTTTTCGGGCTCGGCTTGCGGGACCCAGGAGGCGGGACGCTTCTCCATGAAGGCCCGGATGCCCTCCTGGCCCTCCGGGGAGGTGAAGCGCTGGGCCGAGAGCCGCGCCATCTCGCGCATGCCGTCGTCGACCGACAGGCCCGGCACGGTGCGGACGAGCTGCTTGGTGATCGCGAGAGACTCGGGGCCGCCACGCAGCAGCATGCCGGCGTAGTGCGCGACCGTGGCGTCCAGGTCCTCCGCGGGGACGGCCCGGGTCAGCAGCCCGATCTCCGCGGCGCGGGCGGCGTCGAACACCTCCCCGGTGAGGAAGTACTCCGCGGCGGCGCGCGGGTCGAGGCGGCGCAGCACGGTCACCGAGATCATGGCGGGCACCACGCCGAGCCGTACCTCGCTGAAGGCGAACGTCGCGGAGTCCGGGGCGATCGCGAAGTCGCACGCGGCCACCAGGCCGAGGCCGCCGGCCCGGGCGGTGCCGTTCAGGCGGCAGATCACCGGCTTGGGGCTGCCCCAGATCAAGCTCATGATCTCGGGGAACGACGCGGTCACGGGCGCGTCGTGCGGCAGGCCGTCCTTCGCGGGCGCCTGCTCCTTCAGGTCGGCGCCCGAGCAGAAGACCGGGCCCGTGCCGGTCAGCACGATGACCCGTACACCGTCGTCGCCGATGGCACCGTCGAGCGCGCGCTCCAGGTCGCCGAGCAGGCGGACGGACAGCGCGTTGCGGTTGTGCGGCGAGTCGAGCGTGATCGTGGTGACCCCGCCGCGCGTCTCGTGGCGGACCAGCGTGGTCATCGCGACTCCTCGATGACGGCGAGCAGGGCCCCCGCCTCGACCTGGCGGCCCGGCGTCACGTTGAGCTCGGAGACGACGCCCGCCGCCGGAGCGGAGATCTGATGCTCCATCTTCATCGCCTCCAGTGTGAGGATCGGCTGCCCCGCCGTGACCGCCGCTCCCGATGTGACCTCGACGCGCAGAACGGTACCCGGCATGGGGGCGAGCAGGGAGCCCGGGGCGATCGACACGACCGGCTCCGGCAGCCTCGGGAGCGGCACGAGCCGTACCGAGCCGAGCGGCGAGTCCACATAGAGGGAGCCGCCCGTGCCGGCGTGCCCGGCGCCGTCGTACGCGGCGACGGCGAAGCGGCTCACGACCCCTGCCACGTCGAGGACGACCTCCCCGGGGCTCGATGAGACCAGCGTCACCTCGTCGAAGCCCTCCGCCGCCAGGCCGTCGCGGGTGAGCCGGTAGGCGATCTCGACCCGGCCTCCGGGGGTCTCGAACGCGGTGCGCTGCGGCTGGGAGGACACGTTGCGCCAGCCGCTCGGCAGCCCGCCAAGCACGCCCGCCGCCGCGCGGTTCGCGGCGGCCAGCGCCAGGGCGGCGGCCAGGGCGGACAGCGGCACGGGCGGCGCCGACGGCGCGGCCAGGGCGGCGACGCCGTACCGGTCGAGGAAGCCCGTGTGCGTGTCACCCGCCAGGAACGCCTCGTGCCGGAGCACGCCCACCAGCAGGTCGCGGTTGGTGGTGAGGCCGTGGACGCGCGCGCGGGCGAGCGCGGTCGCGAGGCGCCGCGCCACCGCCGCCCGGCCGGGGCCGCAGGCGATGACCTTGGCCAGCATCGCGTCGTAGTGCACGCCGATCTCCGACCCGCTCTCGACCCCCGAGTCCAGCCGCAGCCCGTACGCCGCCGGCGGGCCGCCGTCCCCGGTCTCCCCGGAACGGCCGCCCGCGCCCGGCACCTCGAAGCGGGCGTCGACGCCCGGCACGTCGAACAGGTGCAGGGTGCCGTTCTGGGGGCGCCAGTCGTGGGCCGGGTCCTCGGCGTAGAGGCGGACCTCGATGGCGTGGCCGCGCGGCTCGGGCGGCTCGGCCGGCAGGCGGGCGCCCTCGGCGACCTCCAGCTGGAGGCGGACCAGGTCGACCCCGTACACGCACTCGGTCACCGGATGCTCGACCTGGAGCCGCGTGTTCATCTCCAGGAACGCGACCGTGTCCCCCTTGACGAGGAACTCCACCGTGCCCGCGCCGACGTAGCCGATCGCCTTGGCGGCCCTGGCGGCGGCCTCCAGGAGGGTCTCCCGCATGCCGGGGGAGACGCCCGGCGAGGGGGTCTCCTCGACGACCTTCTGGTGCCTGCGCTGGATCGAGCACTCGCGCTCGCCGAGCGTCCACACCGTGCCGTGCGTGTCCGCCAGGATCTGCACCTCGATGTGCCTGGCGTCCTCCAGGAGCGGCTCGACGAAGACGGTGCCGTCCCCGAAGGCCGAGAGCGCCTCGCGCCGCGCCGCCGCCACGGCCTCGTCCAGCCCGGCGGGGTCGCGTACGACGCGCATTCCGCGCCCGCCGCCGCCGGCCGACGCCTTCACCAGCACCGGGAACGCGAGCTTTCCGGCTTCGGGGGACTCCGGGATGACCGACGGGAGCACCGGGACCCCGGCCTGGGCCATCAGGACCTTCGCCTCGATCTTGGAGCCCATCGCGGTGACGGCCTCCGGGCTCGGGCCGATCCAGGTCAGGCCCGCGTCCAGGACGGCCTTGGCGAACGCGGCGTTCTCCGACAGGAAGCCGTAGCCCGGATGGACGGCGTCCGCCCCGGCGCTCAGCGCCGCCGAGACGATCGCCCCGGCGTCGAGGTAGGTGTCGGCCGGCCTGACCCCGCGCAGCCGTACGGCGTGGTCGGCCTCGGCGACGTGCGGCGAGGCGGCGTCGGCGCCCGCGAACACCGCGACGGTCTCGATGCCGAGGTCGCGGCAGGTGCGGAAGATCCGGCGGGCGATCTCCGCCCGGTTGGCCACCAGCAGTCGTCTGATCATGCACTCACATCCGGAAGACGCCGAAACCGGCGGGGGCGGGGTCGCCTGGGACGTCGCCGATGGCCGACAGGCACAGGCCGAGAACGGTTCGGGTGTCGCGCGGGTCGATCACCCCGTCGTCGTACAGGCGCCCGGACAGGAAGAAGGGCAGCGACTCGGACTCGATCTGGGCCTCGACCATCTGCCGCATCGCCGCGTCGGCCTCCTCGTCGTACACCTGGCCGCGCGCCTCGGCCGACGCGCGGCCGACGATCGACAGCACCCCCGCGAGCTGGGCCGGGCCCATGACCGCCGACTTCGCGCTCGGCCAGGAGAACAGGAAGCGCGGGTCGTACGCTCGCCCGCACATGCCGTAGTTCCCGGCCCCGTAGGAGGCGCCCATGACGATGGTGAGGTGGGGGACGGTGGAGTTGGACACCGCGTTGATCATCATGGCGCCGTGCTTGATGATGCCGCCCTGCTCGTAGTCCTTGCCGACCATGTAGCCGGTGGTGTTCTGCAGGAACACCAGGGGAGTGCGCGACCGGTTCGCGAGCTGGATGAACTGCGCCGCCTTCTGGGCCTCCTCGCTGAACAGCACGCCGCGGGCGTTGGCCAGCACGCCGATCGGATGCCCGTGCAGGGTGGCCCAGCCGGTCACCAGGCTCGCGCCGTACAGCGGCTTGAACTCGTCGAACTCGCTACCGTCGACCACGCGGGCGATCACCTCGCGCGGGTCGAAGGGGATCTTGAGGTCCTCGGGGACGATCCCGAGCAGCTCCTCCTCGTCGTGGAGCGGGGGCCGCACGGCCCGGGGCGCGTCCGCCCGGCGCCGGTTGAGGCGCCTGACGACGCGGCGGCCGATGCGCAGCGCGTCGTGCTCGTCGAGGGCCAGGTGGTCGGCGAGCCCGGAGACGCGGGCGTGCATCTCGGCGCCGCCGAGCGACTCGTCGTCGGACTCCTCGCCCGTGGCCATCTTGACCAGCGGGGGGCCGCCGAGGAAGACCTTGGCACGTTCCTTGACCATGACCACGTGGTCGCTCATGCCCGGGACGTACGCGCCCCCGGCCGTCGAGTTGCCGAACACCAGGGCGATGGTCGGGATCCCGGCGGCCGACAATCGGGTTAGATCACGAAATATCCGGCCGCCCGGGATGAAGATCTCCTTCTGCGTCGGCAGGTCCGCGCCCCCCGACTCGACCAGGTTGATCAGCGGCAGCCGGTTCTCCAGCGCGATGTCCGACGCCCGCAGCGTCTTGCGCAGCGTCCACGGGTTCGACGACCCGCCCCGCACGGTCGGGTCGCTGGCGACGATCACGCACTCGACGCCCTCGACCACCCCGATGCCGGTGATCACACTCGCGCCCACAGGGAAGTCGGTCCCCCAGGCGGCGAGCGGGGAGAGCTCCAGGAACGGCGAGTCGGGGTCCACCAGGAGCTCGACCCGTTCCCTGGCGAGCAGCTTGCCGCGCTGGTGATGACGCTCGACGTACTTGGCGCCGCCGCCCGCGACCGCCTTGGCCTGCTCGGACGCGAGATCGCGGAGCTTGGCGAGCATGGCGGCCCGTCTGGCCTGGAAGCCGGCGCTCGCGGTGTCGAGACGGCTGTCGATCACGCTTCACTCCCGTGGTTGCCGGTGGCCGTGGCCCAGAACGTATTACATCCCGCGGGCGCTCCGGGTCGCTAACCGCAGTGGGACCAGCCGCTCTTCCAGCTGGCCGTGCCGTACCCGCCGCCCCAGATCACGCACATCTTCGAGGCGGCCAGCCTGAGCGGGCCCGCGTACTCGGTGTAGTCGCCGGTGTCGTTGCCCGAGCCGCCTCCCTTGACCTGCAGCACCGCGCTCATCTTGATCTTCTGCGGCACGACGTACTTCGAGAGCGTGACCACGCAGTTCTTGCCCGCCGCGCTGCTGTAGAGCAGGTACACGGTGGCGCTGCCGAGAGAGTGGGAGTCGACGGCCTTGTACCCCGAGCCGCACACCCCGGCCGCCGTGTTCGGGTTCGCCTTCGGCGGCGAGGACGGCTTGGCGGTGGCGGTGGGCTTCTTGGTCGGGGTGGGGGTCGGCTGCTTGGTCGGTGAGACGGTCGGCTTCGGGGTGGGCGTCGCCTTCGGCGTCGGCTTGGCCGTCGGGCTGGGCGACGG
>NZ_JBFBIK010000090.1:0-31462 GCF_040685555.1 Sphaerisporangium sp. NPDC088356 | reverse complement strand
GCCCGGCCGGGGCGGCCGGGCCCCGCTGGTGTCCTCAGGCCGTGGAGTCATCGTCAGGGCGCTTGGGCACCCTGCAGCAATGCTCCAGGAACAGGGCCGCGCAGACGAGCACCACACAGGCGATCAGCGAACCGCCGGCGAGGAAGAAGTCACGCCGGGGAGTGTCCTGGTCGAGCAGCGGGAGGACGTGGAACACGAAGCCCGCGAAGACCCCGGCGAAGGCCGCCCCCACATAGGCGGACGCCTTCGCCAGAGCGGCCAACCTGGCCACGGCCAGCGGCTCCACCGGCTTGGTGTCGGGCCTGCGCTCGATGCGGGCCCGGGTCATCCACCCGCTGTAAGCCTCGCCCATCGCGAGGATCAGCACGGTCGGTATGGCGGTCCACGGCACGGTCGGCAGATCTGAATAGATCTTCTGCAGCACGGCCCATGTCAGGACCGCGAAAGCGACCACCAGCAAGACGAGCACGCCGGGACGGCTCGGTTTCACGCGATCCTCCTCTTGTCACCCAACCGGCTACCCGTGTCTCCCGGCCGGCCGTCTCGCGAGCCAGGGCCGCGGTGGCTCCCGGCCGGCTGACCGGGGGCCGGGGACGCGCGTCAGCCGGGCGGCTGCAGGGCCAGATCGGCCCGCAGTCGTACGCCGCGCTGGTCGAGGTCGGCGAGCAGGCCGGCCACCGACCCGCGGCCGGGGAGCACCGCTCCCGGATCGGCCTGCGACCACGGCACCAGCACGAACGCCCGCTCGTGGGCGAGAGGATGCGGGAGCGTGAGCTCGGGGTCGTCGGACAGCAGATCACCGACCATGATCAGATCGACGTCGAGGGTGCGGGGGCCCCACGGCTCCAAGCGGACCCGGCCGAAGGCGGTCTCCACGCTCAGCGCACGCTCCAGGATCGCCCGGGGGCCCAGCGTCATGGTCTGCCCGATCACCACCGCGTTGAAGTAGGGCCGCTGACCGGGAGGGCCGCCCACCGGATCGGTCTCGTACACCGGGGACACCGCCACGAAGTCGAGCCCGGGGGCGTCGAAAAGCGCGTCGATGGCACCTTGAAGCGTGTCGAAGCGGCGGCCGACGTTGCTGCCGAGCGCCAGAACGACCTTCATCAGCGCCTCCTCCTGACTGTCACGACCACGTCGTCGAAGGGCAAAGGGATCGGCGCGGCGGGCTTGTGCACCTTCACCTCCACCTCCTCGACCAGCTCGTTGGCGAGGCACGCGCCTGCCAGGCGCTGTGCCAGGGTTTCGATGAGGTTGACCGGCTCACCCTCGACGATGGCGGCCAGCCGGACGGCGAGCTCGCCGTAGTCGACGGTCTTGGCCAGGTCGTCTCCCGCGGCGGCCGGGGCGGTGTCGAAGAAGAGCGCGACGTCGACGACGAACTCCTGGCCCAGCTCGCGCTCGGCGGGCAGGCAGCCGTGCCGCCCCCGCGCCCGCAACCCCACCAGGCTCACACTGTCACCGCTCATGCCGCGGCCCGCCCCTCAGCCCTCGGACGCCTCGGACGTGCGGGCCCCCGGTGACCCGTCTGGTGAGGGTGGTCATTCGTCCGCCTCGTCTTCGTCGTCCTCGCCCTGCAGGACGGGGGAGCCGTGGTGGAACCAGAGCCGCCAGCCCGCCGGCGTCCGCACGAAGGTGTTGGTGGCGACCACGCGGCCCGCGGCGAAGGTGGCGTCCTCGGTGTCGGCGGCGGTGAGGATGTTCTCCGCGCAGGTGAGCACCGCGACATCGCCGATCACGGTGGTGCGGACGTCGGTCAGCACGAACTGGATATAAGGCGTGTTGGCCATGATCAGCGCCCATGAGCGCAGGATCTCGGGCCTGCCGCTCAGCATCGGCCAGCCCGGGTGGACGCACATCGCCACCCGGCCATCGCCGTCGTCGGCCCAGATCTCGGTCATGCGGTCGAGGTCGCCGCTCTCGATCGCGGTGTAGAAGGCCTCGTTGAGCTTCTCGATCTCCGCTGCCGTCGTGCTGCTCATAGAACCCCCTCCCCCCCTCGCCAGGCCGCCGCGACACGCACGGCGTCGGCGTTGGAAGGCACGTGGTGCACCCGCACGCACCAGGCCCCCGCGTGGGCGGCCAGTGCGGTGACAGCGAGCGTGGCGTCGTCGGATCGGCTGAAGGGCCTCGGGGTGCCATCGGGGTCGGCCAGCAGGCGGCCGAGGAAGCGCTTGCGCGAGGCGCCGATGATGATGGGGTGACCCAGCTCGCTCAGCCTGCCGATGCCGGCGAGCAGGGGCCAGTTGTGCTCGGCCCGCTTGGCGAAGCCGAGGCCGGGATCCACGATGATCTGGTCCTCGGCCACGCCCTCGGCCAGCACGGTGTCGACCCGCTTGCGCAGCTCCTCGGTGACCTCCGTCACCACGTCGGAGTAGATCGCGCGGCCGTCCATGTCGTGGCTGTGGCCGCGCCAGTGCATCACGACATAGGCCACGCCGGACGCCGCGACCACGCGCGGCATCGCGGGGTCGGCGAGGCCACCGCTGACGTCGTTGACCAGGCTGGCGCCGGCGCTCACGGCGGCCTCCGCCACCTCGGCGCGCATGGTGTCGACACTGACCGTCACGCCCTCCTGGGACAGGGCGCTGATGACCGGGATGACCCGCCGGAGCTCCTCGGCCAGGGAGACCCTGGCCGCGCCGGGACGGGTGGACTCGCCGCCCACGTCGACGATGTCGGCGCCCTGCTCCAGCAGATCGAGGCCGTGACGGACGGCGACCTCGGGGTCGAACCACTCGCCGCCGTCGGAGAAGGAGTCGGGGGTGACGTTGACCACGCCCATGACCAGGCAGCGCCTCTTGTCGGGCACGCCCGGCACCCTCCACGTGGTGGTCATGGCGTCAAGCCTAGGTGCTTCCTGGTGGCGATCTGTGCCATGGGTCCGGCTTGTGGATAACGAATCGGCTCGACGCACCCGGGAGATCGCGCCCTGGCTCAGCGGCGGCCGAGGATCAGCGCCATCGCCTCGGCGCGGGTGCGGTCGCTGTCACGGAAGTCGCCGCGGACCGCGGACGTGATGGTCTTGGCGCCCGGCTTCCGCACACCCCGCATGGTCATGCAGAGATGCTCGGCCTCGATCACCACGATGACCCCACGAGGCGCGAGCACTTCCATCAGCGCGTCGGCGATCTGTGACGTCATGCGCTCCTGGACCTGCGGGCGCCTCGCGTAGACGTCGACCAGCCTGGCCAGCTTGGACAGGCCGGTGATCTGCCCCTTGGTGTTCGGCACGTAGCCGACGTGGGCGACGCCGTGGAAGGGGACGAGGTGGTGCTCGCAGGTGGAGAACACCTCGATGTCCTTCACCAGCACCATCTCGTCGTGGTCGGCGTCGAACACGGTGGTCAGGACGTCCTCGGGGGACTGCCCCAGCCCGGCGAACTGCTCGGCGTACGCGCGAGCGACCCGGGCGGGGGTGTCGACCAGGCCGTCTCGGTCCGGATCTTCACCGATCGCGAGCAGGATCTCGCGAACGGCCTTCTCGATCCGGTCCGAGTCGACCTTGAGCGGCTTCACACTCACCCGTCAGGCCTCGTCCTGAGGCGCCGGGTGGTGGTCGTTGAGCAGCGACCCGCCGGGAGCCGCCTGGTTGCCGACCGGAAGCGCGGCGCCGTTGCCGTTGCCCGCCACCTCCTTCGGCGTGAGGATCGGCGGCCGGTCGGAGGGAAGCCGCTTGCCGTACCCGGAGTACGACGGGCGCTTCTCCCTGACGACCACCGGAGCGAAGATCTCAACCACCTGCTGGCGGGAGAGGGTCTCCTTCTCCATGAGCTCCAGCACGAGGTTGTCGAGCACGTCGCGGTACTGGACGAGGATCTCCCAGGCCTGGTCGTGGCCGGCCTCGATCAGGCGGCGGACCTCCTCGTCGATCGTCGAGGCGATCTTCTCGGAGTAGTCGCGCTCGTGACCCATGTCACGGCCGAGGAAGACCTCGCTGTTGCCGGTGCCGAACTTGCGGGCGCCGAGGTGCTCGCTCATGCCGTACTCGGTGACCATGCGGCGGGCGATGGAGGTGGCCTTCTCGATGTCGTTGGCCGCGCCCGTGGTGGGCTCGTGGAAGACCAGCTCCTCGGCGGTGCGCCCGCCGAGCAGCATCGCCAGCTGGTCGAGCATCTCGGACCGGGTGGCGAGGAACTTGTCCTCCATGGGGAGCGTCATGGTGTAGCCCAGGGCCCGGCCGCGGGACAAAATCGTGATCTTGTGCACCGGGTCGGAGTTGGGCAGGGCGTGCGCGACCAGAGCGTGCCCACCCTCGTGGTAGGCGATGATCTTCTTCTCCTGGTCGGACATGACCCGGCTCTTGCGCTCGGGGCCCGCCATGACGCGGTCGATGGACTCCTCAAGGGTGTTCATCGTGATGAGCTTCTGGTCCTGCCGGGCGGTCAGCAGCGCCGCCTCGTTGATGACGTTCGCCAGGTCGGCGCCCGTGAAGCCGGGCGTGCGGCGGGCGATGACGTCGAGGTCGACATCCTGAGCGAACGGCTTGCCCCGCCCGTGGACGCGGAGGATGCCCTTGCGGCCCTCCAGGTCGGGCCGGTCGATGACGACCTGGCGGTCGAACCGGCCGGGGCGCAGCAGCGCCGGGTCGAGAATGTCGGGCCGGTTGGTCGCCGCGATCAGGATCACGCCGCCCTTGACGTCGAAGCCGTCCATCTCGACCAGGAGTTGGTTCAGCGTCTGCTCGCGCTCGTCGTGACCACCGCCGAGGCCCGCGCCTCGGTGCCGGCCGACGGCGTCGATCTCGTCGATGAAGATGATCGCCGGAGCGTTCGCCTTGGCCTGCTCGAACAGGTCGCGCACCCGGGAGGCGCCGACACCGACGAACATCTCGACGAAGTCGGAACCGGAGATCGAGTAGAACGGCACGCCTGCCTCACCCGCGACCGCGCGGGCCAGCAGGGTCTTGCCGGTGCCGGGCGGGCCGTACAGCAGCACGCCCTTGGGGATCTTCGCGCCGATCGCCTGGAACTTGGCCGGGGCCTGCAGGAACTCCTTGATCTCCTGGAGCTCCTCGATGGCCTCGTCAGCGCCCGCGACGTCGGCGAAGGTGGTCTTGGGGGTGTCCTTGGTGATGAGCTTCGCCTTGGACTTCCCGAAGTTCATGACCCGGGAGCCGCCGCCCTGCATCTGGTTCATGATGAACAGGAAGATGAGGACGATGATGACGATCGGAAGGAAGCTCACCAGCAGGCCGACGAGGAAGTTCTCGGTCGGCACGGTGACCTTGTATCCGCCGGTCAGCTTGCCCGCGTCGGCCTGAGCCTGAAGCTGCTTCTGAAGCTCGACGCCCTGCCCCTGGACCCAGTACGAATAGAACCGATCCTCGCCACCGATCTTCTGGGTGGTCTTGATCTCTATGCGCTGGTCCTTGTCAACGATCACCGCGTTGTCGACAGCGCCCTTTTGGATCTGGCTGATGACGAACGAGGTGTCCTTCTGGGCATAGTTGCTGTTGCCGCTCCAGAACGTGGAGGCGAGGAGGAGCAGCACGACGATGCCCAGGATCCACAGCAGTGGCCCACGTGTAAATCGCTTGAGATCCATCCGATGCGGAACCCCTGCGGGCCCGTCCCTTCCTGAACACGGCCTGACGCCCCGGGCGAGCCCGGGGTTAGCGGCATCCCAAACCGCTCCCACTGATCACCCGGAGGTGATCGCACCTCCGAGACATCCGAAGGTACACCGGGGCGCCGCGCAGGGTCACTGCCCCGGCGACACCGGCTTTGTCCTACCAACGTACGTCAGGCGGCCCCGTGTTCCCCACGGCGAGACCGAATAACGATGTATCGCACCAGTTGACGATCAGGAACTTCGCTCAGGGCTTACTCCGCCCCGTACACATGGCGGGCCAGAGTGCCGATGAACGGCAGATTGCGGAATCGCTCGGCATAGTCGAGCCCGTACCCGATCACGAACTCGTTGGGGATGTCGAACCCGACGTACTTCACGTCGATCGGCACCTTCACGGCCTCCGGCTTGCGGAGCAGGGTGCAGATCTCCACGGAGGCGGGGTTGCGCGACTGCAGGTTGTGGATCAGCCACGACAGCGTCAGCCCGGAGTCGATGATGTCCTCCACCACCAGGACGTGCCGCCCGGCGATGTCGGTGTCGAGGTCCTTGAGCGTCCTGACGACACCGGACGACTTGGTGCCCGCTCCGTACGACGAAACGGCCATCCAGTCCATCTGCACCTCGATGTGCAGCGCCCGCGCCAGGTCGGCCATGATCATGACGGCACCCTTGAGGACTCCGACGATCAATAGGTTCTTGTCCGCGTAATCCGCGTCGATCTGCCCGGCGAGCTCCTTGATCTTCGCCTGAAGCTCTTCCTCGGGGATGAGGACCTTTTCCAGGTCCATGCCCATGTCGGCTGCGTCCACCTGGGGTTTTTCCTTCATGAGAGGGTGCTGGCGAATATCAGGGTGCCATACCGCCGGACTACTCCGACCCCTCCGGGTAACTCCACCACCCGCTGCCCCCGCCACTCGGTGATCAGCCGGTCGACCTGCTCGATGTGCACGGCCGCCAGCGCGGACGCCGTCGCGCCCGCCGCGAGGGCCGCCCGCTGGATCACCCGCCGCCGCACCGCGCCCGGCAGTTCCTTCAGCCCGGCGACCGTCAACTCGACACCGACTCCCCTGAGCTGGGCGTAGACCTCGTCGGCCCATTCGTCGAGCGCGTCGGCGTCGTCCCTGCACAGGCCGGCCGTACGAGCGAGCGCCTCCGTCACACCCGGCCCCAGCGCCTGTTCGAGCACCGGAAGGACGTCGTGCCTCACGCGCACGCGGGCGTACGCGCGGTCGACGTTGTGCGGATCGTCCCATGGCACCAGGCCGAGCGCCTCGCACGCGGCCCTGGGCGTCCTGCGGGGGACGCCGAGCAGGGGACGCCGGTAAAGGCCCGAGGTCGCCGGCATCCCGGCGAGCGAGCGGGTGCCGCTTCCCCGGGAGAGCCGGAGCAGCACGGTCTCGGCCTGGTCGTCGCGCGTGTGCCCCAGCAGTACCGCCGACGCGCCGAGCCGTTTCGCGGCGAGCGAAAGCGCCTCGTATCTGGCATCCCGCGCCGCCGCCTCAGGACCGCCGGCCCTGCCCACCGTGACGCTGAGGGCCTCGGCGGGCTCCAGGCCGAAACCGGCGGCCAGGCGCGCCACCTCCTGGGCGCGCTCGTACGACCCCTCCTGCAGCCCGTGGTCGACGGTCAGGAGCCCGCCGCGCAGCCCCAGCCGGGGCGCGGTGAACCCCAGGCAGGCCGCGAGCGCGAGCGAGTCGCTCCCGCCGCTGCACGCGACCAGGATGAGGGCGCCCTGCGGCACGCCGGCGAGCGAAAGGCGTACGGCACGGCGGATCTCCGCCACGGCGGGGTGCGGTCCCATGCTCCTAGTCTGGTGCGGCGGGGGCATCCCGCCGACCAGCCTCGCCAGCGGACACGCCAAGGCGCCCCCGGCGAGCCCGGACGGGCGGTCAGGCCTGCCCGTTGGCGGACGGCAGCTCGGGCGCGCGGACGACGCGGGAGATCCACTGCTCGGGGTTCTGGATCTCGGCGTGGCTCGGCAGCGTCGTGGGCGAGCCCCAGACGCGGTTGAACCCGCCGATCCCCACCTCGTCGACGACCTTGCGCACGAACGCCGACCCCTCGGCGTACTGCTTCATCTTCAGGTCGACGCCGAGCAGGCGCCTGAGGGTGCGGTCGAACCGGGAGCCGCCCTCCCTGCGGTGCTGGAACTTCGAGCGGATGTCGGCCACCGACGGCACGACCGAGGGCCCGACGGCGTCCATGACGTAGTCGCCGTGGCCCTCGACCAGCGTCATCACGGCCGTGAGCCGATCGAGGATCTCCTTCTGCTCCGGCGTCTGGATCGCGTCGATGAGGTTTCCCTCACCGCCCCTGATCGCGTCGGCGACGGCGTCGGAGGCGGCTCGCATGCGTTCGAGCAGGGTGCCGAGATCGAGGTCGGAGGCGAGCAGGAACTCGGTCATCTGCCCGCGGATGTACTCCCGCAGCCAGGACACGCCGGTGAACTGCACCCGGTGGGTCTCCTCGTGGAGGCAGACCCAGAGCCGGAAGTCACGGGGGTTCACGCCCAGCTCGCGCTCGGTGTGGACGATGTTGGGCGCGACCAGGGTGAGCCGCCCCGTGGGCGCCCGCCCGCTGGGGTCCGGCGGCAGGAACAGCTCATACTGCCCGAGCACGCGCGAGGCGAGGAAGGCCAGCACCGCGCCCACCTCGACGCCGGTCACGCGGGAGCCGACCGCGCCCACGATGGCGGGCACCTGCGTGCGGCCGCTGCTCATGCGCTCGGTCAGTGGTTCGAGGACGACGCGGAAACCCTCGACGTTGGCGCGGATCCACCCGGGACGGTCGACGACGGTGGCCTCCTCGGGCGCCGCCGCCCCGTCGATGCGGGCGAACTCCTGCACGTGCCCTTCGGCTTCGCGTGACAGCCGCCTCAGCTCGGTGACCGCATGCCTGGCCTCCTCCCGGCTCACCTGCGGCCCAGGGCGGACAAGGCGGACACCGGTAGTAACGGCCAGATCCCAGTCGATCACCTGCATGTTCACCACCGTACGTCGTGCGGCGCGCTTATGAGCAACCGCACCCCGAGACGAGCGCGGCCAGCCGGTCGAGCGCCGCCACGGCCCCATCGGGATCAGGCACGTTGTCGGCCATGAAGGCGAAGGCCACCAACCGGCCGTCGGCCGTCCTGGAAAGACCCGTGAGGGTGTTCACCCCGTTCAACGTGCCCGTTTTGGCCCTGACCACTCCCGCCGCCGCCTTGGTGTCGTGCTTGCCGTAGCGGTGGCCGAGCGTGCCGGTGAACCCGGCGATCGGCAACCCGCTGATGAGCGCGCGCAGGCGCGGGTTGGCGGGCGACGCCGACATGGCGATCAGGCGGGCGAGCGCGGTGGGGGTGATGCGGTTGCGGGTGGAAAGCCCGCTCCCGTCGTAGACGGCTACGCCGTCGCCGACGCCGAGCCTCTTCAGCGTCCCCTGGACGGCCTGTGTGACGCCGGTGAAGGTGCCGGGCTTGCCCTCCTTGAGCGCGACGAGGTGGGCCAGCCCCTCGGCGACGTCGTTGTCGCTCAAGGTCAGCATGTGCTCGACGAGCTCGTACACCGGCGGAGACTCCACCCTGGCGATCTCGGTGGCGGTCGCCGCCGACTTGGCCCGCTTGATCGACTTGCCCACCTTGACGCCGTACCTGGCGAGCAGGGAGCCGAAGGCCTCGGCCGCCGACCTCGGCGGGTCGGTGTACCGGGCGGAGCCCCGGGGGTCCTGGCGGCCCTCGTCGATCATCAGAGCGGTCACGGGCGCGACGCTGCCTTCCGGCACGTAACCCGGCTTCCAGCCCGGAGCGGTACGCGGGCCCGAGAAGAGCGAGTCGTCATAGCTGAGGCTGACCGATGCGACGCCCGCGGCCTTGAGCGCCTTGGCCGTACGGGCGGCGAGCGCCACGAGCGAGGCGGTCCGGGGATAATCCGAAGATTTACCTGCTTTTGGCCCGGCAAGCAGTGGATCGCCCCCGCCGACCAGCGTGATCGAACCGGCGTTCGACTGGACGACGCGCGTGGCGACCCGGGTGTCGGGACCCAGGGAGGTCAGCGCGGCGACGGCCGTCGCGACCTTGGTGGTGGAGGCGGGCGTGACGCCGGTGTCGGCCTTGCTGCCGAACAGGACGGCGCCGCCGGTGACGTCCACGACGACCGCGCCGACGTTGTCGCCCAGCGCGGAGTCGCCGAGCGCGTGGGCGAGCCGCGCGGCCAAAGTACTCTTTGCAGGGGGAGATCCGCCGGGAGGCGCCGCCAGCACCGGTCCCGCCGTCACGATGGCGACGGGAGCCCTGGCCGGCAGGGCGGCCTTGCCCGGGGGCTTGGCGGTCAGGCCGCCCAGCTCTCCGCCGGCGAGGACGAACGCGCCCACAGCGCAGACGAACAGCTGAAGCAGGGCGAGGGTCGTCATCGCGACCAAGCGCTCGCGCCGCACCACCTCACCGACCTCTTTCCCGCATGCGTCATCCTGGATATACGCCTACGAGACATTAACGCCCGTCCGGGAGTACCCGGGGGGCTTGAGCGGAGGAACCGCAGTGGAGTTCGACGTTGTCGTTGAGATCCCTAAGGGACAACGCAACAAGTACGAGGTTGATCACAAGACGGGCCGGATCCGGCTGGACCGCCTTCTTTTCACCTCCACGCAGTACCCCGCCGACTACGGCTTCATCGAGGACACCCTCGGCGAGGACGGCGACCCGCTCGACGCGCTCGTGCTCCTCCAGGAACCGACCTTCCCCGGCTGCCTGATCAGCTGCCGCGCGGTGGGCATGTTCCGGATGACCGACGAGAAGGGCGGAGACGACAAGGTCCTCTGCGTTCCCGCCACCGACCCCCGCATGGAGCACATCCGCGACATCCACCACGTGCCCGAGTTCGACCGGCTGGAGATCCAGCACTTCTTCGAGGTCTACAAGGACCTGGAGCCCGGCAAGTCCGTCGAGGGCGCCAACTGGGTCGGCCGGGTGGAGGCCGAGATCGAGATCCACCGCTCGATCAAGCGCCATCTCGATCACGTAGTGCCCGAAGAGGCCGAGGGGCCGGTCAAGGGCCAGCACTGACCCTGGCTTACGCGGGTCCGCTCGCCGTCGACGGCGACCGCCGTCAGCGCCTGCTCGCGGCAGGTTCCCAGCCGGTCGCCGGTCGAGGCCTTCAGCCGGCCAAGGCGCCGCGTGGCAGTCCCCGCGTGCACGGCCCAGGCGAGCGGCCACCCGCTCTGACCCGCCGACAGGACACAGGCGAAGCACCACGCGCCCGTGCTCACGTGGCGATCCGGTTCTCGGGCCGGGACACGCCGGCCGTGCGCGGGCGCCAGATGGAGACGATGTGCGCCACGTCGCCGCTCTCGGGGGCGTGGACCATCTGCTCTCCGCCGGTCGTACGGCGACGCACATCCTGTGGCATGCGCACCCCTCTCGACTCGCCAAGCTCAGCAGCCTCGCGTGGCACCCATTGACATCACGCGCCACACGACTCACAGCTTCCCCACGGTCACACGCCGCACACACCCATTGTCGCTTCTGTAATCAGGCGAGGCGGAACAGGCGCGTGATCCACGGGCGGATGCCGGCGGGCGGGGGAACGGGACCCCGGGGATAGGTGAAGACGGGCGCCTCGCGGCCGTACGCGGCGCGCAGCTCGGCCGCCTTGCACCAGTCGGCGGTCGTGCGGCTCGCCGCCCAGGCGGCGCCCAGCGCGGGCCGCGCCTCGGTGTGCCGCTCCCAGACGCGCATCAGCGTCACGGTCGCCTGGGCTGCGGTGTACCCGTCGTCGGGGTAGGCGGTGCCGGCCAGATAGGGGGCAGTGACCTGGCCCGCGAAACGGGTGTCGAGCACCCATGTCCAGTTGGAGACCACCAGGGCGAGCGCGACATCGGGGATCGCGGCGGCGGCCTCGTACATGAGGTGCTGCCGGGGCCCGGTGAGGCGGCGGCCCGGCCACAGCCAGGCGATGTCGCCGGGGACCTGGCCCTGCGACAGCCAGGACAGCACCGCCAGGCCCCGGGCGGTCTGCAGCCGGCACAGCTCCAGCACGTCACGCACCATGCGCGGCCCCGGATCGAGCCAGGCCGGCCAGTCGGCGCGGTGGATGCGAGGAACGAGGCCGGCCAGCTCGGGCGCGATCGGGTGCGGGAACACCCTGCGGCCCAGGTGCGCGTCGTCACGGACGCTGAACACCGGCCGCCGCGGCCTCGCTGGGCGCCTCCTCCACGGCCTTGTCCCCTGCGTGACGGTGAGCCGAGGACGGCGCGGGGGGCGCGGACGGGGCGGGAGCCGCGGACGGGGCGCCGGTCGCCGGCGGCGAGGAGGCGGAAGGAGTCGGATGGGGCCGGGTCCTGGAGGAGCAGGGTGTGGGGACGGGGTCGTGCTGGTGGCTGGGCGTCGGGGTCGGCCGCTCCCTCGGCGGCTGGGGAGGCGTCGGCGGAGGCGACATGGGAGGTGACGGAGGTGGGGGAACCGTGGGTGTGGCGACAGGCGGGACGGTCGCGGTCGGTTTCGCCGTCGGGGACTTCGGCGAGGACGAGGGCACCGGCTTCGGGGGCGGTGTGCGCACGGCGGCGGGCGGCATCGGAAGGAGCGCGGGCGGGACGGCGTTGCCTCCGTGCCGCAGGATGGCGATGGGCACCGCGGCCCCCGGAGAGAGCGGGGGAAGGGCCGGCACGCCGTCGGCGATGGGCGCCAGGGTCTTGGCGGGCCTTGGGGCACCGGAGCCGGTGGGCGACGGGGCCTGGGTGGGGAAGGCTTCGTACGCGCCGCGGGCGAGCGGGTCGTCGGCCTGGCGCAGCGCGCCGACGAGGACTACGGCGGCGGCGATGATCGCGATCGCCGCCACAGCGCCCGCAAGAGCCTGAGGCCACCGCCGAGCCCCTTTGGTCTCGCGAGCGGGAAACCCGTCGGCGTCGAGCAGCCCCGTGCGCCGTGCGACGAACCGCCGGTAGGGAACGAGCTCGGGGTCGATGAAGCAGCTCATCACGCGCACGCGCAGGGTCTCGGGCAGCTCCGCCTGGGGAAGCAGGCCGAAGACCTTGGCCGCGGACACCTGGCGCTCGCGATGGGGCGCGCAGACGGCGCAGTCCTCGATGTGCCGGAGGAGTCGCTCGCGGGTCTCCTCGTCGAGGACGCCGGAGAAGCCTTCGAGGATGCCCGCCCTTCCCGCGCAGTCGTGCGCGGAGTTGCGCGCGAGGATCTCGCTGGTGACGAGGTCCTGCAGGCGCAGGCAGGCGGCCTGGTGGAGCTGGTCGGCCTGTGCGGCCGTGATGCCGAGCACGGTGGCGAGCTCGTGCTCGGGGATGGCGTGGCGGGTGAGCAGGTCGAGGATCTCGCGCTCGTCTACGGACAGGGCCCCCACGGCGTTCGCCGCCACCAGCCGGAGGTCGCCGTCCGGAGCCGCCGCCGCCGGGGCGCCCGGCACGGTCTCCTCGCCGTCACCCGGCGGGATCACCGAACGCCTGCGGAAGCACTCCCCCCTGGCCAGCGCGTAGAGCCAGACACGCAGCCGATCGGGGTCGGCCAGCGCGTGGACGTGCGCCTCTGCCGCGATCAACGTGTCGCGGAGCGCGACCTGCGCGCTGTCAGAGCTTTCGAGCACGGCACGGGCGTATCTGTAGATGCTCTCGGCGTAGGTGTCGTAGAGGGCAGCGAGGGCACCAGGATCGCGGGCGCGGAGTGCCTCGACCAGGACGCTGTCATTCATGTAACCGACAGTAAAGGCTTGGTAACCGCTCGCTCCACCGTTTCCCGGACAATGACCAGCGTTGTATTAATACCGTAATGAAAGCCAGCAAGATTATTTGCGGATACCACACCGATATGGCGATTAAATTCGACATATCACCATTAAAAGAGGAAGCGCAGGTCGCGGGCCTGACGCCTATTCACCGAGCCGCCAGGCCGATTCTCGCACGGCCGTACTTCTCTCGATATCCCCATTTGGCCTGACATGGTCGGTCATGGCGAGACAGGGCCGGCGGCAGGGCGCGGCAGCGGCCGTCATGCCACCGCGCTCAGCCCCGCGTCCGCGCAACCCCGGGTGAGGCCCTCAAGGCCGAAGGCCTCCACCGGCCCCACCGCTCCGGTGGCGGCCACGCCGTCAGTGGCGGCGGTGATCGCCGCCCACGCCAGTGCGCGCGCGGTGAAGTCGTAAGGGTCGCCACCGCACAGCTCCACCGTGGAGAGCCTTCTACCGCCCCGGTCGTAGGCCTCGGCGACGATCTGGGACGAGACCCCGTCCCCAGCGGCCACCGGCGCGTCGTCCCGGCTCCCCGACTGGATCACCCGGTCGGCGACGGCCTCGGTGACCCGCTTGGCGCCGGGGATGGCCGCGATGAAGGGCGTCGCCCTGGACAGCACCCCGGCGGCTCTGGTCAGCCCGCCGAGCCAGCCCAGGTAGACGTTCACCTCTCGCAGCCCTGAATGCGTACGAGGCAGGGCGAAATGCTCGGAAGCCCCCACGGAAAGCCCATGCCTGCGGCGACCATTAACGGTGAATGCCCGGGTACGCCCATGTTCGCGAAGAATGCGGCCATAGCGGAACCCGTACATCGGTTCGAGCACCATTCCCAGAGCGGACGCCCGCGTTCCCGTACTTGCCCGCCGGGCCATATTGCCCTGAAGGAAATACCCGATATCCACTCGAACTGCCTCTGGTCCCGCCTTCTGCAGCGCCAGTGACGCCGCGAGATTCCCCGGTACGTAGTCATATCCGAACGCCGTGAGCAACGTAGCGCCCGACGCGGCGGCGGCCGGGCCGTACCGCTGGAAGATGCGCCTGATGAACGTCGGCTCCCCGGTCGAGTCCAGGTACACGCCGCCGGCCTCGATCGCGGCCTCCACGGCGGGCTCTCCCCAGCGGGCGAACGGCCCCACGGTGGAGATCAGCACGTTCCCTGGCTCGATGATCCGCCGGAGCGTCGCCGGCCGGTTCACGTCCGCGACGGCGGTCGGCAGTTCCACGGGAAGCGAGGAGGCCAGCGCCTCCAGCCGCGCCTGGTCGCGTCCAGCCAGCAGGGGATGGACACCGCGGGCCAGAAGCGCCTCGACGGTGAGCCGCCCGGTGAACCCGGTGGCACCGAACAGGACTATCCGGGGGGAAGTCATGTAAGTACCGTAACCCCCCGGTGATTTCAAGATCCATAGCGGGGCGTGCCGGTCGCCACCGGAAGTGGGAATCGTCAGCCCGGCGCTCACGGCCGGCGGTCGACCGGCATCGCCTGGGACCCTCGATCCCTCGCGAACGGCGGTGTCCTGGGTTTGACGGTGGTGGGCGGCACAGCGCCGCTCATGGCCAGTTCCTCGTACGGCCGGCCGCTGGACCCCCACGTCCGGGCGGTGATGTCCGTACGCGCCACCGGTCCGGCGCCGCTGAGGCTGTCCACGGTCAGCACGAACCGGCGGGGAGCCCCGGCGTGCACGTCGTCCACGTACGTGCTGGCGCCGCCGACGAGCTTGCCTTCCTTGTCCCGCAGCAGCGCGGTGACCACCAGGCTGGTCGCGGCCTTCTCGTAGGGGTTCCCGACCGCGCCGGTCACGAGGTAGGAGCCGTTGCCGAGCTTCTCGGTGTTGGGCGAGGAGATCGGGAACGGCACGAACGCCGACGGGATCCGCGCCGCCTCGCGCCACTGGGCGGGCTTGTAGGCCACCTTCACGTCGACCGGCTTGGCCGAGGCCATGGCCTGCCCGGTGAACTTGAGAGTCCCGGCCGGGGGCACCGCGTCCAGAGGCTGCTCCATGCGGACGACCTCCCTGCCGACCGCGTCCCGCCCGACCACGGTGGCGGCGACGTTCTCGCCGAAGTGCCACCGGTTCGGGTTGCTGATGACGCCCGCCCAGGTCACCACATAGCCACCGGTGCCCTGGGTCACCGCCGACGTCTGTTCCTTGATGACGAGCGGTTTGAGTCGCTGCTTCGGCTGCGTCTCGTCGCCGCCGCACCCGGCCAGGAGCGTCGCCGCCGCTCCTAGCCCGAGTGCGAGTACGAGTGCTGTCGTGTTTCGACTACGCTGGGTCACAAGGCCGTCATAGCCCGGTTCGTCATGCGCGACTCCTCCGACACGCGCAAGCCGTACCAGGTCTTTAACGCCTCCACACCTCCCGCCGGTGTGTCCGCGGTCAGCGCTCGCGAACCACCCTGGCCTCGTCCCAGACCGGCTCAGGCGCCTCGTACACCCTGCCGTCGGCGCCGAAGACGAGATAGCGGTCGAAGTCGGCGGCGAACCACCGGTCGTGGGTGACCGCGAGCACCGTGCCCGCGAACTGGTCGAGCCCCTCCTGCAGCGCCTCGGCGCTGGCGAGGTCGAGGTTGTCGGTCGGCTCGTCAAGCAGCAGCAGCGTCGCCCCCGACAGCTCCAGCAGCAGGATCTGCAACCTGGCCTGCTGGCCGCCCGACAGTGTCTCGAAACGCTGCTCGGCGATGCTCCCAGCCAGCTCATAGCGGGCCAGGGCCTTCATCGCCTCGTTCTTCAGCCTGGCGTGCTCGGACATGACGATCTCGCAGGGTGTCCTCCCCTGGAGCTCCGGCCGGGCGTGCGTCTGGGCGAAGTGCCCGGGAACGACCCGCGCCCCCAGCCGCGCCACCCCGGTGTGCCGGATCTCCTCGCCCGCGACGAGGCGGAGGAAGTGGGACTTCCCCGAGCCGTTGGAGCCCAGCACCGCCACCCGCTCGCCGTACCAGACCTCCAGGTCGAACGGCCGCATGAGACCGGTCAGCTCAAGGCTCTCGCAGATCACCGCGCGCTTGCCCGTGCGGCCACCACGCAGCCGCATGCTGATGAGCTGATCCTTGGGCGCCACCTCGGGCGGCCCGGCCTCCTCGAACCGCCGCAGGCGGGTCTGGGCCGCGTGGTAGGCCGGGGCCATGCCGTCGTTGTACATGGCCTTCTGCTTGAGCATGGTGACCAGGCGCTTGATCTTGGCGTGCTCCTCGTCCCAGCGGCGGCGCAGCTCGTCCAGGCGCTCGTTGCGCTCCCTGCGCGCCGCGGCGTAGGTGGTGAAGCCGCCGCCGTGGATCCACACGCTGCCGGACTCGACGGTGACGATGCGGTCGGCGGCGTTCGCCAGCAACTGCCGGTCGTGGGAGACCAGCAGGACCGTCTTGGGAGTCTCCCTGAGAGCCTGTTCGAGCCAGAGCTTGCCCGGCACGTCGAGGTAGTTGTCCGGCTCGTCGAGGAGCAGCGTCTGGTCGGGCCCGCGGAACAGCGCCTCCAGCACCAGCCGCTTCTGCTCACCGCCCGAGAGCGTGTTGACCTCGCGGTACTTCACGTTGTCGTACGGGGCGCCGAGCGCGGCCATCGTGCAGGTGTCCCAGAGCACCTCGATGTCGTAGCCGCCGGCGTCGGTGTAGTCGGTGATCGCCTGGGCGTAGCGCATCTGGGTCTTCTCGTCCTCGCGCTCCATCATGGCGAGCTCGGACTCGTTGAGCTTGCGCGCGGCCTCGCGCACCCGCTCGGGGGCGACCGACAGCAGCAGGTCCTGGACCGTGCGGCCGTCGCGGATGCTGCCGATGAACTGGCGCATGATGCCGAGGCCCCCGGAGCTGGCGACGCTCCCCTCGACCGGCCGCACATCGCCGGCGATCAGACGCATCAGCGTGGTCTTGCCCGCTCCGTTCGGCCCGACCAGCGCCGCCTTGACGCCTTCTCCGATGCGGAAGGAGACCTCGTTCAGCAACGGGCGCCCATCCGGCAGTACGTACGTCAGACGGCCGACCTCGACATGCGCCACGACGATCCCTCCCCAGCCTTCTCGCGGAGAGTACCTAGCGCGGGCGCCTCCACGCACCTCGATATCAGGCCGGGCGGTAATTCATTCCACCGACCCAAGGTGGTGTCGCAGGGTGCGGCCATGACATGGCGACATTGGCGCTCACCTGAGCAGAGCCTCGCGCGCAGGCTCTACACCTACGCGTTTCTCGACGATCTCATCCTGCTGTGCGAGGGCCCCTGATCCGTCGCCCAGGGGCCCTCGCGTGAGCGTCTACGGGATGATCTCCATCTGGCCCATCATCCCGATCGATGAGTGCTCCAAGAAGTGGCAGTGGTACATGTACTTCCCGAGGAAGTCGCGGAACGTGGCCTGTATCTTCACCGACCCGCCCGGCGGGACGAGCACGGTGTCCTTGAGGCCCGCGTCCTGCGGCAGCGGCGCGCCGCCGTTGCGCTCCAGCACCCTGAACTGCTCAAGGTGCAGGTGGAAGGTGTGGTCGAGGGGGAAGGTCTCGGCGTTGATGATGTTCCAGATCTCGGTGCTTCCCCGCTTGATCTGGAAGTCGACCCGGTTCGGGTCGAACGCCTTGCCGTTGATCATGCCGACGGGGTCGGTGCCCGACAGGTCGAAGCTCATTGCCACGTCCCGGACGACCGTCGCGGCCGGGAGGGCGGGCAGCGCGCGGAGCTGAGCGGGGACGCGGCTGCTGTCCGCGGCCTGCCGCACCACGTCGAACCTCAGCACGGGGTCACTGCCGTTGGAGAGCACCAGCTTGGTGCCGATCGCGTAGCGGGAGAAGTCGATGACGACCTCCACTCGCTCGGCCGAGGCGAGCGCCAGCTCGGTCACCTGCACCGGCGCGGGCAGCAGTCCACCGTCTGAGGCGATCTTCGTCATCGTCGCGCCGCCGAGGTTCAGCTGGAAGACGTGCTCGTTGGAGGCGTTGAGCAGCCGGATCCGGTACTTGCGCGCCGCGACCGGGAAGAAGGGCTGCACCTTCCCGTTGGCGAGGATCGTAGTGCGGTTGGCCGGGTCGGAGAAGACCAGCGCGCCGTTGGCGTCGAACTCCGCGTCGCGGAGCAGGATCGGCACGTCGTACGCCCCGGAGGGCAAGCGGAGGCTTTGCTCGCTGTCGTCCTCGATCACGTACATGCCATGCAGGCCCCGGTAGACGTGCTCGGCCTCCATGTGGTGGCTGTGGTCGTGGTACCACAGCGTCGCGCCCTGCTGCGTGTTCGGGTAGTCGTACACCCGCGCCTGGCCGGGCTGGATGACGTCCATCGGATGGCCGTCGCTGGTCGCCGGCACGTGGCCGCCGTGCAGGTGCACGTTCGCCGGCATGTCCAGCCGGTTCTGGTAGATGACCTTCACCCGGCGCCCGGTCTTGGCCCGGATGGTGGGGCCGACGAACTGGCCGCCGTAGGTGAGCACGGGCGTCTGGACGCCGGGCAGGATCTGGGCGTTGGCCGCCCGGATGGGGATCGTGTAGATGTCCACGCCGCCCGACTGCGCCGGCTGGAGCACCGTCGACACGGGCATCTGGGTGGTGAACGGTGCGATGGCCGGCCGCACGGTGCGGGCGGTCCGGTTGCCCAGGAGGTAGTCCTTGCGAAGGGGCTCGTCGCCCTTCGCGCCGGCCGGGGCCGACTTCGTGAACGGCAGCAGCATCGCCCCGCCGGTGGCGGCACCGAGCGCCAGTAATCGTCGTCGGTTCAGCATCAGTACCCCAATCAATGCACAGCCGGGGAGAGGTCCCCCGCGACCCGCGACACGCCCCCGGGCGAGATATTCGCCAACAAGAAACCTCGCACCTCCGTCTCATGCGTGTCTTCTTCTAGATTGCTCACCTTTTATTGGAAAGGACGTGATCTGTTGGCGCAGGAAACTGTCAACCCCTGACCCGGACGAAGACCCGTCAACCCCTACCCCGACACCGTTCGTTATTGACGTCGTCCGCATCAAAAGGCGCGGTGTTGACACCGGTCGAACAGGGCTGGGACCTGTATTGTGAGAAACAGCGAAGAAAGAAATATTCTCTTCCGCTGGAAGTAAGTGACGCGGTGCGGGCCGTGCCGGCTCAGTTGAGCCGGTGAATCTCATGTCCGCCGCATTCATCTGCTCCCCCGGCCTGATTTCTTCGCAGTGCCGTACCTTGTTCAATCAGGAACATTGAGGATGCGTGACACGGAGTTGTACGGCCCACGCACGTTCCGCAACACTCAGAAGATGCTCGCGCACAGCCGGTCCAACTGACAGGCGGCCGAGGACAGGGGCCTGATAGACCTCTTCGTGAGAAACGGCCCGGGCGGCGTGCTGACCGATTCGGCGGGCGGGCGCGAGTTCATCAACATGAGCTCTTATTCCTACCTCGGCTGAACCGCCATCCCGCGGTCACCCAGGGCGCCATCGACGCTCCGGAGCAGGAGCGCATCATCGGGCTCGGCATCACGCCGACGCGGATGCAGCCCTCCATCATGAACGAGGTCCAGGAGCAGTTCTCCGACCTCTTCGACGCGCAGTGCCTGGTGGCGCTGTCCAGCTCTGGATCAGGCCCGGCCATCGGTCACGAGCATGTCGCGGCGGGCGTCCGTGACCGACGGTCAGGGCCGGCTCGCTAGGGCTTCAGGACGATCTTGTTGCAGCCGTCCTCCTTGTGCTTGAACATCTCGTATCCGCGCGGAGCGTCCTCCAGCCGCAGCTCATGGGTGATGACGAAGCTGGGGTCGATGTCGCCGTTGCGGATCCTCCCGAGCAGAGGTTCCATGTACCGCTGGACGTGGCACTGACCGGTCTTCATCGTCAGCGCCCTGTTCATGAACGAGCCCATCGGGAACTTGTCCACCAGACCGGCGTAGACGCCGATCACCGAGACGATGCCGCCGTTGCGGCAGGCCAGGATGGCCTCACGCAGCGCGTACGGGCGGTCGGTCTCCATCCGGGTCGCCTGCTTGGCCCGGTCGTAGGCCTGCACGGCGGGAATCGGGTAGTGGGCCTCCATGCCCACCGCGTCGATGCACGCGTCCGGGCCGCGGCCGGCGGTCATGTCGCGCAGCGCGTCCGGGATGTCGACCTCCTCGTAGTCGAGCGTCTCCGCACCCGCGCGCGCCGCGATCTGGAGCCGGTAAGGGAAGCGGTCGATGCAGATGACCCGCTCGGCGCCCATCAGGAAGGCGCTGGCGATGGCGAACTGGCCGACCGGCCCGCCGCCCCAGACCGCGATGACGTCGCCGGGCTTGATGTCGCACATCTCCGCGCCCATCCAGCCGGTCGGGAAGATGTCGGACAGGAACAGCACCTGCTCGTCCGGCAGGTCGTCCTGGACCTTGATCGGTCCCACGTCGGCGAACGGCACGCGCGCGTACTGGGCCTGGCCTCCGGGGAAGCCGCCCAGCATGTGCGAGTAACCGAAGATGCCCGCCGGAGCGTGGCCCATGATCTTCTCGGCCAGGGCCGCGTTGGGATTGCTGTTCTCGCAGACCGAGTACATGCCGTGCGCGCAGGCGAGGCAGTTGCCGCAGGCGATCGGGAACGGGACCACCACCCGGTCGCCGACCCGCAGGTTCGACACCTCCCGGCCCACTTCCACGACCTCCCCCATGAACTCGTGGCCTAGTATGTCGCCCTTCTCCATGGTCGGGATGAAGCCGTCGTACAGATGCAGGTCGGAGCCGCAGATCGCGGCCGAGGTGATGCGGATGATGGCGTCGCGGGCGTTCAGAATCTTGGGGTCGGGGACTTCCCGGACCTCGACGGTGTTCCGGCCCATCCAGCAGTTGGCCTTCATGGGATCCTCCTCACGTCACGGGTGTGCGGGGCGTTCTCACCGCACGGGCTGGGCGGGACGCTGCATGACCTGCCGCAGCGCTCGGATGCCCTCCGGGCTTCCCTCGGAGCGGACCACTTCGCCGGTCTCCATGACCTGCTTGAAGCGGCGCAGGTCGTCGCGGACCTGCTGCTCGGGGTGCTCGCCCAGCAGCCTGGCGAAGGCGAGCCCGACCTTGCCGCCGGGCGGGTCGTACTCGATCTCCACTCGCACCTCCGTGCCGCGCCCGCCGGGGGCGTCCGTGAAGCTCACGGAGCCCCTGTTGCGGACGGCGGCGCTCTCCGTCGACCTCCAGGCGATCAGCTCGCCCGGACGGTCCTCGACGATCTCCGCGTCCCACTCGATGCACCTTCCCGCGGGCGCGCTCGCCCTCCAGTGCGAGTAGCCGCCCCCGATGGTCTCGACCGACTCCAGGTGCGCCATGAAGCGCGGAAGGTTCTCGAAGTCGTGCCAGAAGTCGTACACCTCCTGGCGCGGACGGTAGACCGTGATGGCCGCGTGCAGGCTCATCACGCTCGGCGCCTGGATGCCGCGCCTGCGCCGGTTGGCTCGCATGGCGGTGTACAGGTCGACGGCGGTGAGGCCCGCGACCGCCGCCGTGACGGCTGTGACGCGACGGCGCCTCCATCCCTCGCGATTGGCGATGGCCCAGCCGAGGGTTGTCAGGTCCATGGCGTCGCCCGCGACCCGGGTCCACACCCAGGGAGCGGGCCTCCGGCTGCCCAGCAGGACCATCGCGTGGAACAGCTCGCGTACGCCGACGAACCGCACCAGGCCGCGTGCCAGGGGCGAGTCGTCCACCCCGCTGAGACGGGTGATGGGACCGGGCGCCGCGAGCTGGACCATCCCAAGGCCGATGCTGGCCCAGCCGAGTGCGCTGGCGATCCGGTCGGTCTTGCGCTCGTACTCTTCGCTCATGTGAACCTCACATGTGCTTTCGATCTCGGTCCACCGGCGGCTCGACCGGTGATCGCGACCGATCTGTTGCCTGCGGCGCGGACGCCGCCCGACGGATGATCCCTCTCCACCGGTGGTGAACTGTCGTGTTCCAGTGGCCGTACCCCCTCCGGCTTGCGATGACACTAATACTCCCAATCACCCCCAAAAGCTCCCTTTCCTACATAGGTCATGACATATCGCTTTAGCGCGCTCAGAGGGGTACGCGGACCCGCGTAGGGCGGAGCCGCTGGTGAGCGGATGTCCTGACCGGGACGCGCGGCCAGCCGGCTCCGTCCGAGATCACGGACTTGACCGGCCTACGACGTCAGGGCCGCGCGGGCTCGGGCCGCGCGAACCGCGGCCGAGAGCGTCGCGATGTCGTACGCGCCGTGGTGGCGCCGCCCGTTGACGAAGAACGTCGGCGTGCCGGACACGCCGCTCAGGTCGGCGGAGTCCATGTCCTCCTCGATCCGCGGTACGCCGACGTGGCTCGCCAGATCGCGCCGGAAGCGCTCGACGTCCAGCCCGAGCTCCCTGGCGTAGCCGAGCAGATCAGGAATCAGGATCTTCCCCTGGTGGTCGAGCAGTAGGTCGTGCATCTCCCAGAACGCCCCTTGCTCGGCGGCGGCCTCGCTGGCCTCGGCCGCGAGCTGGGCGTAGGGATGTACGTCGTGCAGCGGGAGGTGCCGCCAGACGTAGCGGACGTCGCCGGAGTCGGCGAGGAGCTGCCGTACGACCGGCTCCGCCTGGCCGCAGTAGGGGCATTCGAAGTCGCCGTACTCCACCACGGTCACCGGCGCCTCCCTCGGCCCCCGCAGATGGTCCCGGTCGGGGTCGACGGGCGCGGCCAGGTCGATGATGCTCTCGGCGGTGCCGAACACCGCCCGTGCCCGGAGGTGCGGCGGAAGCATGGCGGTCACGCGCGCGACCCCCCAGGTCAGGGCCGCGGCGCACAGCGCCGCCGCGAGGATGCCGAACTTCGCCTCCTCCAGCCGCTCTCCGCTGAAGGCGAGGGTGGCGATCAGCAGCGACACGGTGAAGCCGATGCCGGCGATCGTGCCACCGCCCGTGACCGCGGCCCAGCCCACCGGAGGGCGTACCCGTCCTCGGCTCAGCCACGAGACCAGCCAGGTCGATCCGACGATGCCGATCGGCTTGCCCACGACGTAGGCGAACAGGATGCCCAGCGTGATCGGGGAGGTGAACGCCCGGGTGAGGAAGTCACCATTGATCGCGATCCCCGCGTTGGCCAGCGCGAACAGCGGCACGATCACGTAGCTGGCCCACGGGTGGTAGAGCTGCTGGAGCCGGTGGTTCGGCGAGATGGCGTTGGAGAGCCCCATGCCTGCCAGACGGGCGAGCTCGGGTGTCGGCTGCTCGCGGAAGAGCCTGAACAGGTCACTCGCGCGCTCCAGGTCGCTACGCGTCGCCGGTGACGCGTAGGTCAGCAGGCCCATGGCGAGGCCGATGACGACCGGTTCGACCCCGGACTTGAACAGCGCCACCCAGACCGCCACCGCGAAGACCGCGTAGACGAGGCCGTGCCGTACGCCACGGGCCTTGACCGCCAGCATCGCCGCGAAGATCGCAACCGCGGCCAGGAGCGCGAGCGGGACGATGTGCTCGCTGTAGAAGACGGCGATGACGCAGAGGGCCACGAGGTCGTCGACGACGGTCACGGTCAGGAGGTAGGTGTGCGCGCGAGCCGGAAGGCGGGCTGCGACCAGGGCGAGCATCCCCATCGCGAACGCCGTGTCGGTCGACATCGCGGCGCCCCAGCCGTGCTCGGAGGGCAGACCTCTGTTGATCAGCAGGTAGATCACGATAGGGATGATCATGCCGCCGAGGCCGGCCGCGACCGGCAGGATGAGCCGACGCCGGTCGCGCAGCTCCCCCATGTCGAACTCGCGCCGGGCCTCCAGCCCGACGACGAAGAAGAAGATCGTCATCAGCCCGGTGTTGATCCAGTGCCGCAGGTTCTGGGATACGCCGGAGCCTCCGACATCGATCGCCAGCCGCGTCCGCCAGAGGGCCTCGTACGACGGCAGATCGATGTTGGCCCACGCGAGCGCGGCCAGCGTGGCGGCCAGGAGGATCGCGGCGCTGCCGGTCTCGGTGCGCAGGAACTCCCTCAGCGGCGTCTCGACGCGCCGCCCCCACACGGTGCTCTCGAAGAACGGCGTGGGCGCCTGCCTTGGTCCGGTCACCTCTCATGAGACATCATCCGGCGCCAGGGCATTCCCGACCTGGGCATTCTTGAGCCTAGCCGCCTGGTCACGCGGTGACGGAACGGATCGCGGCGTCGGCCTCCGCGTCGTACCGCGGAGCCGGACCGACGCCCATGGAGGCTCGATCTCCAGGGTGACCCAGCCGCTCGACACTGTGTGGAAGCCGCGCGCCGACATCAACTCCTGGCCGGGCCGGCGGACCGACATCACCTCCGCGCGGCTCGACGGAGCGCTTGAGCCGGGCGCGTCGTCCACGCGGAGCGGCCTCCGGCCGACCGTGACCTCCACGGTCCTCGACGGATCGCTGAACTCCTGGCTCGCGCGGCTGACGGCGACCGCCGAGTCCAAAGCGTGAGCCGATCGCGGAAGGCCCGCGTCACAATGGGTCCAAGTGTGGTGTGATGAAAGTTTCACTTGCCATGGGACGCGGCGACATGTCCTGCCTGCGACTATTAAGTTGAGAGTGTCACCTTAGGCATTAGGCCCTTCTGGGACCGGCTGCGGCTACCTACGATCCGGGCAATTGGTGGGAGCGCTCCCACCGTACCGGACGGGAGTATTACATGGCTCGCAGAAGGCCCTTGATGGCGGCCATCCTCGCCTTGGCCGCCACGGCCGCGACGGGGGCGGCCGTCTTCACCTCGTCCGCCGCCCAGGCCGCCGACTCCGCTTTCTACGTGGATCCGCAGACCAACGCGGCCAAATGGGTGGCGGCCAACCCCGGCGACAGCCGTACCACGGTGATCAGGGACAGGATCGCCGCCGTCCCCCAGGGCCGGTGGTTCGCCAGCTACAACCCCACGACCGTGCGCGCCCAGGTCGACGCGTACGTCGGCGCGGCCGCGGCGGCGGGCAAGATCCCGATCATGGTCGTGTACGACATGCCGAACCGCGACTGCGGCGGAGCGAGCGCGGGTGGCGCGCCCGACCACACCGCGTACCGCGCCTGGATCGACCAGATCGCGGCCGGCCTCGGCGGGCGCCCGGCGACGATCGTCCTGGAGCCGGACGCCCTCGCGATCATGACGAACTGCATGGACTCCACCCAGCAGAACAACGTGAAGGCCTCCATGGCCTACGCCGGCAAGAAGTTCAAGGGGACTTCCTCCCAGGTCAAGGTCTATTTCGACATCGGCCACGACGCCTGGCTCTCCCCCTCGGAGGCCGCGTCCCGGCTCAACGGCGCGGACGTCGCCAACAGCGCCGACGGCATCGCCCTGAACACCTCGAACTACCGCGCCACCCCGGGCCTGGTGTCGTACGCGAAGAGCATCATCTCCGCGACCGGCGTCTCCAGGCTGCACGCGGTCATCGACACCAGCCGCAACGGCAACGGCCCGTCCGGCAGCGAGTGGTGCGACCCCGCCGGCCGCGCCACGGGCACCTGGAGCACCACCAACACCGGTGACGCGTCGATCGACGCGTTCCTCTGGGTGAAGCCCCCGGGTGAGTCCGACGGCTGTATCGGCCCCGCCGGACAGTTCGTGCCGCAGCGGGCCTATGACCTGGCCGTCGCCGCGCCGCCGCCCACCGGCAACCCGACCCCCACCCCGACCCCCACGCCCACACCTACTCCGACCCGGACCCCGACGCCGACGCCCACCCCGACGTTCACCGGCAACATCGGCTGCACGGCGACCTACAAGGTCACCAGCCAGTGGCAGGGCGGCTTCCAGGGCGAGGTCACGGTGAAGAACGCAGGCACGGCCTCGTTCAGCGGCTGGAAGGTCCAGTGGACCTTCTCCAGCGGGCAGTCGATCTCCCAACTGTGGAACGGCAACCTGACGACCAGCGGCAGCGGCGTCACGGTCACGAACCTGAACTGGAACGGCAGCGTCCCGGTCAACGGAACCACCACATTCGGCTTCCTCGCCAACGGAACCGGTAACGCCACCCCGTCTCCCCTCATCTGCACCGCTTCCTAGAACAAGACCCGTCCCCGAGCCTCCACGCCCGCACGGAGGCTCGGGGACGGCCTCTGCCCGGACACGCCCAGGTGTACTGATCGGGCCCCACCCGTCGGCCATGGTGCGGTGGAAGCGCTCGACCTTGCCGTTGGTTCGCGGGCGGTACGGGCGCGTCCCAGCGTTGAGGTGAGACCTTCCTTTTCACCGGTGATTCGCGATGAGGCGCCAGGAGCATAGGGGCAGGCGTGGCTCCGACCTCACGAGTGCGCCTGCTTCGGCAAGGTGAGGATTTCGGCTCCGTCGCTGGTGATAGCGATCGTGTGCTCACTGTGCGCTGTCCGGCAGCCTGTCGCACTTCGGAGCGTCCACCCGTCGGCATCAGTAAGAAGTTCAGCGGTGTCCGCCATAACCCACGGCTCCAGCGCCAGCAGAAGCCCGGGGCGCAGCTTGTATCCACGGCCGGGCCGCCCGATGTTCGAAACGTGCGGATCCTGGTGCATCGTCGATCCGATGCCATGACCGCCGAACTCGGTGCTGATCGGATACCCCGCCTCGCTGAGGACCGAGCCGATGGCATGGGAGATATCACCGGTGCGAGCTCCGGGGCGGGCGGCGGCTATCCCTGCGTACAGCGCGCGTTCGGTCGCGTTGATCATCGCGACGCTCTCCGGGGGCTTTGAGTCGCCCACGATGAAGCTGATGGCGGAGTCCGCGGCGACTCCGTCTTTGGAGACGGCGAGGTCGAGTGTCAGCAGGTCGCCGTCGGCAAGCGTGTAGTCGTGCGGCATTCCGTGGAGCACGGCGTCGTTGACGGCCGTGCAGATGTAGTGGCCGAACGGCCCGCGTCCGAAGGATGGCGCGTAGTCGACGTAACAGGACAGCGCTCCGGCCTCGACGATCATGGTCGCGGCCCACCGGTCGATGTCCAGGAGGTTCGTGCCGACCGTGCTACGGCTCTTCAGGGTCTGCAAGATGCCGGCGACCAGGGCGCCTGTGTCCTTCGCTCGGGCCAGTTCGGTGGGGGTCAGGATCTCGATCATGCGGCGCCCTTCTCACGCTACCAATAACTATCCCGGCCATATTATCCCGGTACTAGAATCGGAGCCATGGTCAGATTGCCGCTCACACCCGCAGACGTCGAGCGAGGACAGCGCCTCGGTGCCCTGTTGCGTCGCGCCAGGGGAGAGCGCTCGATGCTCGCTACCGCGCTGGAGGCACGTCTCTCACCGGAGACCCTCCGGAAGATCGAGTCGGGCCGCGTAGCGACCCCTGCCTTCCCGACCATCGCTGCGATCGCCGATGTCCTCGGCCTCTCCCTCGATGCGGTGTGGGCCGAGATCAACCAGCCCGAATGTGGTGTTGAACCGACCAGCTCTGGTCACAACACACGTGAGTGGTTGGCCTCGTAAGTCTCAATCCCGCGGTTGCGCTGGAGGCGTAGGCGCGGCTCTCAACCAATGGCCCCGGTTAGTACACCTGAAGGCTGCTGTACTCGTGGGTGTGCGGCTCGTCGTCATGCCGGTCGCCGGCGCCGAAACCCGGTTGCCGTGGTCAGGGCAGTTGGCGATGATGCGTGCACATGGGCACAACGAAGATGCATGCCGACGAGATCGAAACCATGCCGGACTCGTACGTCGCTTGCTCGCGGGGCAGTTCCCCCACTGGGCCGATCTGCCGGTCGAGCCGGTCGCGTGGGCGACCCCGCGTGTGACCTGCAGCCCGCGTGGAACGTCTTCGCGGGTGACAGCCGCGAGCGGTTCCGAGCCGAGCTCGCGGTCGACGACGCGTCATGGCCGTGCGGCCGCGGCTGGGCGCTCGCTCAGGCGGTGAGCGGCCTGGCGTACTACTGGGACACCAATCCCGGAATGATCCGCCAGACCTCTCACGCACTGACGCAGGTCGTCGCCGACCGCTCCCCCTGACCGGCACAGCGTATGGCGTCCTCGGCCCCCGCCGGTGGTGGGGCGCGGGTCACAGCGTGATGACGACCTTGCCGGGGGTGTGGCCCTTTTCCTGGTGTTCGATGGCGGCTGGGATGTCCTCGAACGGGTAGCTCCGGGCGACGACCGGGGTGATCTTGCCGTCCTCGATGAGCTCGGTCAGCGCCATCAGGTTCCGCTTGTTCTCTGTGCATCGGATCACGTCCGCCCTGCCCGTTCTCTGGGACACGAACGGTGACACCGCGAGCGCCGAGATCATGTGACCGACGGGCTTCAGCCATCGCCCGCCGGGGCCGCCGACGATGACGTAGGTCCCTTTGCGCGCCAATACCCGCCGGCATGCCGACGGCGGGCGGCTTCCCGCGTTGTCCAGCAGGAGGTCGTAACGCCGTCCATTCTGGGTGAAGTCCTCTTTGGTGTAGTCGATGACCTCATGCGCGCCGATAGATCGGACCAGGTCCACGTTGCCCGCGCCGCAGACGCCGGTGACCTCGGCGCCCATCGCCCTGGCGATCTGCACGGCGAAGGTGCCCACGCCTCCCGAAGCCCCGTTGATGAGAACCTTCTGCCCCGGCTGGAGCCGCCCCTCGTCGCGCAGCCCCACCAGGGCGGTCATGGCCGCCATCGGCACCGCCGCCGCCTGCTCGAATGACAGTTTCTCGGGTTTCGGCGCCAGTTCGCCTTCCTGGACGCATGCGTACTCGGCGAAGCCGCCCTGCTTGGGCATCGCGAACACCTCGTCGCCGGGGCGGAACTCCGTCACGTCCTTGCCGACCGCCTCCACCTCCCCCGCCACGTCGGCGCCCAAGATGGTGATCTTGGGCCTGCGCAGCCCCGGGCCGCCCGGCATCAGGCGAGCGATGTACGGCTCCCCTCTCATCATGTGCCAGTCATAGGGCTGGACCGAGGTGGCGCGCACCCGGACCAGCACCTCGCCGTCACCGGGCACCGGCTTGTCGATATCGGTGAAATCAAGTGCGTCGGGTGAGCCGTACGAGCGCAGGACGAACGCCTTCATAAAATTCTCCTCATTCACCGTCGGCGTCGAATAACCAATGTAGAAGTCCCGCACGAAAGGGTTATCGGCCGAAAGTACGCCTGATTGCCGGACGATCGGCCGGCTCAGACAAGCCGTTCATGATGTCGCCCGGTGACACTCGGCTCAGTGCTTGACGCGGTTGCTTTCATAGGCCCACATGGCGATCTCGACACGGTTGCGGGCGCCGAGCTTGGCCATCAGGCTGGCGATGTGGGATTTGACGGTGCTGAGAGAGATGTGAAGCTCGCCGGCGATCTCGCTGTTGGTCCGCCCGCGTGCCACGGTGAGGAGGATCTGCTCTTCCCGATACGTGAGCGCCTCGATCGGTTGCACCGGTGTTGAGCCGGGCCCCGCGTCGGCGAAAGCCTCAAGCAGTCGTGCGGTGACGCTGGGGGCGATGAGCGCGTCGCCGCCGGCGGCGGCGTGGACGGCCTGGGAGAGCAGGACCGCGCCGGCGTTCTTGAGCAGGAAGCCCCGGGCGCCGGCTCTGAGGGCGGCGTAGACGTATTCGTCGAGGTCGAAGGTGGTGATGACGACGACGGCGAGGGGGTCCTCGACGGCGGGTCCCGCGAGGCGGCGGGTGGCTTCGATGCCGTCGAGCACGGGCATGCGGATGTCGAACAGGCAAACGTCGGGGCGCAGGCGCCGCGCGAGCTCGACGGCTCGCTGCCCGTCGGCGGCCTCACCGACGACCTCGATGTCCGGTTGGGCGTTGAGGATCATCGTGAGCCCGGTGCGCACGATCTCCTGGTCGTCGGCGACGACCACCCGGATGCTCACGTCGCCGACCCGGTCCGGGGCAGTACGGCGGTCACTGTCCAGCCCCGATCGGGGTTCGGGCCGGCTTCGCAGGTGCCGCCGAGCAGGTCGGCACGTTCGATCATGCCGATGAGCCCGTACCCCGGCGACCCGTACGGGCGTGTGGCGCTGGTGTCGCCGTCGTCGCTCACGCGCAGGTGCACCGACGTGTCGTCGGCGGCGACGCGGATCTCGATGCGGGTGGCGTGGCGCGCATGTCGCCGGGCGTTGGTGACCGACTCTTGGGCGAGGCGGTAGATCGCGGCCTCGACCGATGGGGGGAGGCCGTCGAGGTCGCCGGAGATCTCCACGTCGACGGACGGGCCGGAGCGGCCTCGGCTCGCCAGCTGCCGGAGATCGGTGACGCGCCGACCGGGCTCCAGGTCCGCGGGCTGGTTCTGGCGCAGGACGCGGACCATGCTGCCCATCTCGGCGAGCGCGCGCGACGCCTCGGCCTCGATCACGCGGAGCGCGTCGGCCGCGGCGTCCGGTTGCGACGCCGATGTGGCGAGGCCCGCCTGTGCGCGGATCGCCATCGCCGAGACGTGATGGGCGACGGTGTCGTGCAGGTCGCGCGCCAGCTGTACACGTTCGAGCAGCTTGACCCTATCCAGCTCGCGCGCCCTCGCCCTGGCCCAATACCGGAATGCCACGCCCAGAGCGATGGACGCGGACACAACGGCCCATCCACCGATCACATCGGGGAGGCCGGGGTAGTCGGAGATCATCGAGTGGCCGACCTTGGCGAGGATGATCGTCAACCCGATCACGACCTCGCGTCCTGACCCCCACCGGCACAACGCGTACGACAGCAGGAGAAGAAACACCAACGTGTTCGTCTCCAGGGGGTCGCCGCCCATCAACAGCGGGGAAAAGGCGCAGGTGCCGAAGGCGATCGCGACCATCAGCAGCGGTCTGGTCCGGCGCCACAACAGCGTGAACACCAGCCCGGCGGTGATGATCACGGAGACGGCCCGCCAGGGAAGATCCGGCCGCAGGACCCCTTCGAGCACCGCGACCGGCACGAGCACCCCCACGAGCGCCCAGTCCCGCCACACCCGCGGCGGCGGGTTGGGGGCACGGGGCTCGTCCCACACAGAGCGAAGTAGGGGGAGCACCTAGATATCGTACAAAGCCCACGCCACTCTGGATCAGCCCAAAGGACGACAAGCACCTACCTCTCAGTAGGCTTCCGCCCAAGCGGGTCTACTGACGTGCCGGCATCTGGCGGCGCCGGGCCGGATGGGAAAGAATCCCAAGATCACATTTTGGAGGTCATTCCTACCGGCGGGCACGACCCAGGACATGCCGGGGTCTGGGCCTTACCCACGTTTGTTGCCACCACCTTCTCGACGTGCGTGCCGTACCTGGAAACGGTCCAGCGCGGCTACGGGTTTGACCACGCCGGACGCCGCCCGGCACAGGTACGCCGCGAGGCTCGGGCGACAAACGGCCCCGCGTGGCGGCTGACCGCCGCCCTGCAGGCAGGGGACCACACGGTGGCCGCCTCGTCAGCCCGTCCGCATGGTGGACGGGC
>NZ_JBFBIK010000089.1:0-31543 GCF_040685555.1 Sphaerisporangium sp. NPDC088356 | reverse complement strand
CTGGACCGCCGCCGCTTCCAACTGATGATGGGCGAGACGGATCCCGCCGCCGTGCTCGCCGCGCTGGACGCCTATCGCAACCCCGATGGAGGTTATGGCTGGGGCCTGGAACCCGATCTGCGCTCGCCCGAGAGCCAGCCCGCGAGCGCGCTGCACGCCTTCGAGGTGCTGGAGGACATCGCTCCGGCGACCGCCCCGCAGGCCGCCGCGCTGTGCGACTGGCTGGAGTCGGTCTCCTTGCCCGACGGTGGCCTGCCGTTCGTGCTGCCCCTCACCACCACCGCCGGCACCGCGCCCTGGTGGACGAGCGCCGACCCCACGGTCTCGTCCCTGCAGATCACCGCCGTGGTCGCGGCGACCGCCCACCGCGTCGCCGCCCACGACCCGGCCGTCGCCGCCCATCCCTGGCTCGACCGGGCCACCCGCTACTGCCTGGCCGCCATCGAAGCCATCGACGAAACGCCCCACGCGTACGTGCTGGCCTTCGCGGTCAAGTTCCTGGACGCCGTGCACGACACCCGGCCAGAAGCGGCCGGCCTTTTCAAGCTCCTGGAGCCGCACATCCCCGCCGACGGCCGGATGCGCGTCGAAGGCGGCACCACGGACGAGACGCTCCACCCGCTGGACTACGCCCCGTTCCCCGGCAGCCCGTCACGGGCCCTGTTCAGCCCCGAAGTGATCAGCGCCGACCTGGACCGCCTGGCCGGCCACCAACAGCACGACGGCGGATGGATCGTCGACTTCGCCCCGAACTCACCCGCGGGCGCCCTCGAATGGCGAGGCCACGTCACCGTGCGGGCGATCGACATCCTGCGGCGCAACGCCAGGATCTGACCCCCAGGGGAGGGTGGCGAGCATCGCGCGCAGGACGCGGTCGAGGGCGGCGGTGTCCTCGGGCGTGAGCGTGGAGGCCATCCGGCCGAGGTTGGCCGCGCGCCCGGTCAGCGTGGCGTCCATGAGATCAGGTATTGGGCCGCTCGGGCCGTTCGGCGACAGCCTGGGCGCGGAGCGCGGCGGCCTGCTCCTCCAGCCGGCGGGCCTGATCCTCCACGGAAAGCGCCACGGGGATGGTAGGCGGCTCTTGCGGGCTCTGTACCGCCGCGGCAGGCCGTTCAGTGCCCGCGATCTCCTCGTCATCCCTCAGCTTGCTCGCCTCGTGCTTGAAGATGCGGAGCGACTGCCCGACGGACCTGGCGGCGTCGGGAAGTCTCTTGGCGCCGAAGAGCATCACGAATACCGCCGCGACAATCAGCCAATGCCACGGGCTCAGTTCACCCATACCGGTCTCCTTGGTGAGCGCCTACCACAACAGCGTAGAACCTCAGGAGCCAGGAGTGATTCCGGGTACCCGGTATCAGCCCAGGTAGGAGGCCATCGGCCTCCGGGGCGCCGGGTGTGAGGACCGAAGGCGGTGGCGCTCCTGGTGACGACGAGGGCCGTCCGGTCGCCGAGGGACCGGATGCTCCGCACGTCGTGGATGCGCCGCGAATCCCTCAGCGGTCCGGCGAAGGCTTCACCCATGCTCGCTCGGACGCCGGCCTTGCCGCGCAGGTAGAACCCGGGCAGGATCGAGCGCGAGATCGCCGATGCGCACATCCCGTACCGGGTGCCCGCCGGTGAGGAGCTCCCCGACCGCGTGCGCGGCGTGCTCCGCGTCGTCTACGGGGCCCGAGCGCGAGGTGAAAGTTTCATCGCTGCTTGACGGGCGAGACGGTAGGGATCAGGATCATGGTGCCTTCTGGTCAGGAGGGGGCCTTCCGTGAATACCGCTCTCTATACCGAGGTGCGTTCATGCCGAAAACCCTCCTGCGAGCCGCGTGTGCCGTCTCGCTGATGTTGACCGCCCTGAACCTCCCCGCAGCGCATGCCGATCAGATCACGCCGGTCGCGGTGACCGTCAACGTTCGCGCCGCGCTCGCCACCGTCCCCGAAACCGGCATCGGCACCAATCATGCGATCTGGGACGGACACCTGGGCACGGACGAGACCGCCGACCGGCTCAAGGACGCGGACGTGAAGCTGCTGCGCTATCCCGGTGGTTCCTACTCCGACATCTACCACTGGAAGACGCACACCGCTCCGGGCGGCTACGTGGCTCCCAACACCGACTTCGACATCTTCATGCGCGGCGCGCGGCGCACTGGAGCACAGGCGATGGTGACCGCCAACTACGGCACAGGAACCGCCGCGGAGGCCGCGGACTGGGTGCGCTACGCCAACGTCACCAAGGGCTACGGCGTGAAGTACTGGGAGATCGGCAACGAACTGTACGGTAACGGTCACTACGGCGCCAGCTGGGAGGCGGACGACCACGCCGACAAGAGCCCGGCCGAGTACGCGCGCAATGTCGTCGCCTACGCCGATGCCATGAAAGCGGTCGACCCGAGCATCAAGATCGGCGCTGTGTTGACCACTGCGGCCAACTGGCCCGACGGATCGGTCGCCGCCGGCGACGACGGGACCTGGAACAAGGTCGTCCTGTCGATCGCCGGACCGAAGATCGACTTTGTGATCTTGCACTGGTACCCCGGCGCGTTCGACAAGGCCGGCCAGGTCCCGGACACGATCTACCTCACCCGCCGCCAGATCGCCCAGTACGCCGGGCCCGAGCCGGAGCGGATCGGCATCGCCGTGACCGAGTTCAACACCGGGACGAGTGGCGCCGGCGAGAACACCCAGCCGGGCGCGCTGGCCGCCGCCGACGCCTACGCCGCCCTGATGGCCAACGGGGTGTTCACGGTCGACTGGTGGAACGTCCACAACGGCATCGGTAGCGTCAGGCAGGTAGAGGGACAGACGGACTACGGCGACTTCGGCCTGCTGTCGAGCGCCACGTGCACATCCGACGGCAGCGTCTGCGAACCACCCCTCAACACTCCCTTCGCGCCCTACTACGCGCTGCAGATGATGGGCAGGTTCGCCCGGCCGGGCGACCAGTTCGTCCGGAGCGCCACCGACCAGCCGAAGGTCACCGCACATACCGTCCGCCGGCCCAACGGCGATCTGGCGGTGTTGTTGATCAACACCTCGTCCGACACGTCTTACCCCGTCACCATCGGCTACTCCGGGTTCAGCCCGGCTGCCGGGGCGCCCACCACGCTGACCCACACCAACGGCGCCACGAGCATCACCAGCTCGGCCGCTGGCAGCGCGACCAGCCAGACGCTGCCGCCGCTGTCGCTGACCACGATCGTTGTGCGTCCCGCCTCTGCCCAGACCGGGCTGCCGGGCGCACCCGGGCAGCCGACGGCCGCGAACGTCACCGGCACAAGCGCCACGATCTCCTGGCCCGCCGCCTCCGCCGGGGCGCGTCCGATCGTGAAGTACGAGGTCCACCGCCAGAACGGAGCCCGCACCGAGCAACTCGGAGAGACCGCCGGCACCTCCTGGACCGCCAATAATCTCAACCCCGGCACGGTCTACACCGTCAACGTGATCGCACGGGACAGCGGCGGCGGCGTTTCGTGGGCCTCCCCACCGCTGACCTTCACGACCGGCACGCCCGCTTCGAGTTCCTGCGCGGTACGACTGACCGACCAGTCGAACTGGGGCAGCGGCTACGTGGGCGCCATCGAGATCACCAACACCGGTGCGCCGATCAACGGCTGGACCCTGAACTTCACCTGGCCCAGAACCTGGCAGAGCCTGGGCAGCGGCTGGAGCGGCGTCTGGACGCAGAACGGCTCGACCGTCAAGGTCGTCAACGAGCCCTCCAACGGTTCGCTGCCCACAGGGAGCTCGACCACCATCGGATTCGTCGGCAACTACGGGGGACCGAACGTGCTCCCCGCCGTCTTCACCCTTAACGGAAGCGTCTGCACGACCAGGTGAGGACGCGCCCAGAGCCTGGCGTCATCGTCGTTCAGAGCCCGTGGACCGTGGTGACGTCCGCGAGCCCGGAGATGGACAGCACGGGGGCCAGCAGGGAGTTGGCGACAAGCTCGATGCCCGGGGCGTGGGCGAACAGCACGCTTAGACCGGCGCTGTCGAGGTACTCGACGGCGCTGAGGTCGACGAGGAGCGGAGCGTCACCGTCGGCGGCACGGGCGATGGCGGTGTCGAATTCGCCGGCGTTGCTCATGTCGATCTCACCGCTGACGACCAGGACCGGGGTGCCGTCCGGGCGTCGTGAGGAGGCCAGGGTCAGGGAAGTGGTCATCGGGTGATCCTCGCGTGCATGTGGACGGTGGTGCCGGCGGCGCCGGACTCGATGGTGACCTGCTGCATCAGGGCGCGCATCAGGGCGATTCCGCGACCGCGATGGGTGCTGGCCTCGGGCTGCGGGGTCTTCCAGCCGCCGCTGTCGGACACGGTGAGACGCAGGTCGGCCGCGGTGGCGACCGCACGCAGGTGAACCCCACGGCCCGCGGCGTCGCGGTGGCCGTGCTCGATCGCGTTGGCACAGGCCTCACCCACCGCCACCAGGACGTTCTGGATGACCGAGGGGTTGAGCTCGCAACGGCTCAGCCAGTCACGCAGAGCCGTGCGCACGGGGGCGAGCTGGCTGGATTCGGCGGGGAAGTCAACCTCGAGCGGCGCGGGCTGACGGTAGAGCAGCAGAGCGACGTCGTCGCTGTAGCCGTTGTCCGGCGTCATCCGGTTCATGACCTGGGTGGCCAGGTCGTCGATGGGAGTGGCGCGGCCGTCCTGGACCGCGGCGCCGGCCTCCTCGATGCCGGCCGTCAGCGGACGCCGGCGGCGCTCGACCAGGCCGTCGGTGTACAGCAGCAGCGTGGACCTGGCCGGCATGGTGAACTCGGCGTCGGGCCTGGCCGGATCCGGTTTCACGGCCAGTGGGGTGGAGCGACCCCGGTCCAGGAGCCGGCTGGTTCCGTCGGCGTGGACCATGATGCCGGGCGGATGGCCGGCGCTCGAGTAGACCAGGTGGCCGGTCGTGGTGTTCAGCACGCCGCAGAAGACGGTGGTGCACTTGGCGCCGGGGACCAGGGCGGCGAACCGGTCGAGTGCCGTCAGCACCTGCGCGGGGCCGGCCTCCTGGAGGAGCAGGGCGCGGCAGGCGCTGCGCAACTGTCCCATGACGGCCGCGGCTTCCAGCCCACGGCCCACGCAGTCGCCGACCACGATGCCGACGCGGTCGCCGGACAGCGGCACGATGTCGTACCAGTCGCCGCCGACTTCGAGGGGGCGGGTGGCCGGTTCGTAGCGTACGGCGAAGCCGGTGGGCAGCCGGGACGGGCCGAGGATCGCGCGCTGCAGGGCCACGGCGGCCTCGCGCTGCTGGTCGAGCTGGTGTGCCCGGTGCAGCGCCTGCCCGAGGTGTCCGGTCAGCAGCGCCAGCAGGGTCTGGTCCTCAGTGGTGAAGGGCCGGTTCTGGCCCAGGTCGATCCAGAGGACCAGCAGCCCGCCGGGATGCTCAAGGGTGATGCCGGCGCCGCCCGCCTCGTTCGCGATCGGACGCAGCGGCGGGCACTCGCGCAGTGCTGTGAGCCTCTCGCGGACGTCCTCCGGCACGTCGTTCCACCGGACTCCGGGGTCCGTGGAGGCCAGCTCGGGTTCCTCGGCCCCGCTCCACAGGGCGGCCAGTATCTGCCTGGCGCGCCAGACCTCCCGCAGGCACTCGAGCGCCTCGGACAGAGCCTCGGAGAGGGTGCCGGCCTCGGACATCCGCATGCTGAGGGCGGCCAGGGCCGTCTCGCGCTGCACGAGGTAGTGCTCGGCGGTGACGTCGCGGAGCGTGCCCACGACCCTGCGCTTGCGGGTGCCGGGGTCTGTGACGTCGTTGAAGGTGGCCGTCACCCAGATCTGGTGCCCTTCGCGATGGGTGACGGGTACCACGCAGCTGCCCCTGCCCTCGCTCACCAGCCGGGCGAACGCCTCGGCGACCATGCGGTGCGCCTGCGGGTCGTCGGCCTCGCTCGGCCACCAGGGATGCATCGGGGTGTACGGCAGGCCCTCGGGGCCGTAGCCCAGCATGTCGGTGAACGCCGCGTTGATCTCGATGACCGCGCCGGTCTCGTCGGTGACGAAGAACGCCTCCTGCAGGGAGTCGATCATCGCGGTACGCCATCGGGCGTGGTGGGTGCGCATCCGCGCCAGCTCCACGTTCGCCCGTACGCGTGCGAGCAGTTCGGCGGAGGAGAACGGTTTGACCAGGTAGTCGTCCGCGCCCGCCTCAAGGCCCTCGATGGAGGACTCCTGCCCGGCCCGGGCCGACAGCAGCAGCACCGGGATATCGGCGGTGCGCCGGTCGGCCCGCAACGCGGCCACCAGTTGAAGGCCGTCCAGGCGCGGCATCATCACGTCGCTGATGAGCAGGTCGGGAGCGTCGGCGCGGACGGCATCGAGGGCGGACCGGCCGTCGGTGACCACGCTGACCTGGTAGGCCGGCCGCAGCAGGCGCGTGAGGTAGTCGCGCATGTCGGCGTTGTCGTCGGCGATCAGCAACCGGGGCAGGGCGGCGTCGGGGGCCGCGTGCGGGTGCACTGCGCCGGAGGCCGTGGCGGCGGCCGGCGCCGCCCCCCGTGGGTCGTCATCGCCGGGCAGCCAGCGCAGGGCCTCTTCGACGAACGGATCGGCGGTGGCCGACACCCCGTCCGCCGCTCCGGCCGGGACCAGGCTGTCGGCGGGCAGGTGCTCGTGGCCGAAGGGCACGCGGATGGTCAAGGTGGTTCCCTCACCCTCGGCGCTGTCGGCGGTGATGCTGCCACCGTGCAGGCCGACCAGCTCCCTGACCAGCGCGAGCCCGATGCCGCTGCCCTCGTTGGAGCGCGATCTCGCGCTCTCGATGCGATGGAAACGCTCGAACAGCCGCGGCAGCTCGTGCTCGGGCACGCCGATGCCGGTGTCGGCGACCGTGACGACCGCGTGCCCTTCCTCGGCGCGCAGCGCGACCCGGATGGACCCTTCGAAGGTGAACTTCAGCGCGTTGCTGAGCAGGTTGAGTACGACCTTCTCCCACATGCTCCGGTCGATGTACACCGGCTCGGCCAGCGGCGGGCAGTCGACATGGAAGGCGAGCCCGGCCTTCTCGATCGCGGACCGGAAGACGCTGGCGAGCTCGGCGGTGACGGAGTCCAGGTCCGCCGGCTCGTAACGGGCCTGCATCCGCCCGGCCTCGATGCGGGAGAAGTCCAGCAGGGTGTTGACGAGCTTGCCCAGGCGCAGGCCGTTACGGTGGACGACCTCCAAGTTCTCGCGTACCTGCGGGCCGGCGCCGGCCAGCTCGCCCCGCAGTTCCTGCACCGGTCCCATGATCAGAGTCAGCGGGGTGCGGAACTCGTGGCTGATGTTGGAGAAGAACGCGGTCTTCGCCCGGTCGAGCTCGGCCAGCTCCTCGGCGCGGCGCTGCTGGAGCTCGTAGGCCACGGCAGCGTTGACCAGCGCGGCGGACTGGCGGGCCACCAGCCCGAGGAACGACTCGTACGCCTCGTCAAGGGCCCGGCCGGCGCTGGCCGCGAGCATGATCACCCCGACCGTCTGACCGCCGGTCTCGCCGGCCAGCGGCAGCAGCATGGCCTGCGCCGGCGGCGTCTGCCAGCCCCCCACGGGCAGGTGCCCGAACCGCTCCACCACGTCCGTCAGCACCATCGGCTGCTCGGTGCGCAGGACCTGCTCCGCCGGCCAGCCGCCCGGGCCGTCCGCCAGAGGGGTGAGGGCCGCCCCCCGCGGGCTCGTGGTGGTGAGTACCAGGTCGTCGCTGCCGGGGCGGCGCAGGTATATGGCCGAGAACGGCACGTCCCGTCCCGCTCGCTCCAGCACCTCGCCCACCAGCTGGCACGCCTCGGCGACGCTGCGGGCTCGGCCTGCCTGGGCGCCCAGGTCCTGCAGCACCGCCAGGCGGCGCTCACCGATGACCCGTTCGGTGGTGTCGCTGACCGCCGTGAAGACTCCCCGCACGGTGCCGTCGTCGTCGTGCAGCGGGCTGTAGGAGTACGTCCAGTACGTCTCCTCCCAGTAACCGTGCCGGTTCATCGGCAGCAGCAGATCCTCCGACCAGGTCGCCTCGCCGGAGGACATCACCGATCGCAACATCGGGCCGATGGTGTGCCAGATCTCCGTCCACACCTCGTCGCCGGGCTTCGCCAGGGCGGGGTGCTTGGAACCCAGCAGCGGCAGGTAGGCGTCGTTGTAGAGGAACCGCAGCTCCTCCCCCCACCACACGATCATGGGGAACCGCGAGGTCAGGCAGATCCGGCAGGCGGTGCGCAGGCTCGTCGGCCAGGTTTCGGGCTCGCCCATCGAGGTGTCGGACCACGGGTAGGCGCGCATCCGCCGCGCCATCTCGCCGCCGCCGGGGAACATCAGGTCCATCGACTGGCCACCCTCTGAAGACATCGGTTCCGCCGCCACGCCATTCGCTTCGCCTTCCTCCCCTCCGGTTGGGCCGGGGACACCGGCTCGCCGGTCTGTCGGCTCAGGGAAGGAACAGTTCAACGGTTTCGTAGGATAAAGCAAATCGCCCATGGGGCACCGCTCCGTCCCTCGGGTGCGGAGCGCGGAAGGAGCCGGAGGTCAACACCGTCGACGAAGCGCGCGAGAGGGCGTCCGTCTCCGCGGCCGAGGCTCGCCCGCTGGCCGGGGTGCGCCGCCACGCGGCCCTGGGCACCGCCCCGGACGGCGCGTTCGATCGGCTCGCCTCACCGGCCGCGCGGGCCCACCACCGCGGACGGCCTTTCGACCACGGTGTACGACCTGATCACCGTCCTCGGCAAGGGGATGTCAGACGAGACCGCAGTTCCCGCCCCGTCCGTGTCGCCCAGTCGACCGCCGTACTCTTCCAGGAGCCTTGGTGCAGCATGACCACGGTTTGACCGTCACACTCCAGCGCCATCCTGCTGGTCCCCTCCTGCTGGTCCTCAGCGGTGATCTCGACCACCACACCACCCCTCGCCTGCGTGCCGCCCTGGACGAGCTCTCCTTCGGCCCCGGCCCGGGGCTGGTGATCGACCTGTCGGCCATGAAGTTCTGCGACTCCACCGGGATAGCCGCGCTGGTGGCCGCCCACCAGCGCGCCCAGGACGCCGGAACGGTTCTGGTCTTGGCCGGACTCGATCCCGACATCGCCCGCATCTTCTACATCATGGGCCTCGACCGGCTGTTCTCTTTCTACGACACCGTGGAAAAGGCCGTGGGGAGCCTGTCCTCCTGACCGGCGCCGCCGCGCTCCGCGGCCGATAGGCGGGCAGGCGCCCGGTCGGCGTGCTCGGGCGTCTGGCGGCGGGCCCGGAGCAGGGCTCCTCCTCCAGACAGGACTGGAGATCGGGTTGAGGCTCGCCCACCGCGCCCTGCGGAACCGACCCCCGAAGTCGCCTGGCCAGGCCAGGGGGAAAATGCGTGAGAAGCGGCCCACGACCGGGACCGGTGTCCGAGTCGCGCGATCGTTCTTGAGATGACAAACAGTATGCAATCATCCATGCCGCAGACCAGTCGAACCGGGACAGGCGCGCGGTCGCAGGGTATGGGGCCGATGTCCGAGCAAACGAAAATGCCCGCCACCAAATGACCCGAAGGGGCAGGTGCGCAGCTAATGGTCCGTCACAGTGCAGAGAAGTCACACGTTGATGTGGCCATCAACGTGGGGAGGCTTACGCTGGCCGTGCTCGTGCTCGTGATATCGGGGATCACCACATCGGTGCAGGCGAGCGCGGGCACGGTGGCGATCCGCCAAGGCTCCCGGGCCGCCGGCTCCGACGATCGTGGCGCCATCGTCGTGCGCATCGGTAACGGCGTCCGCAACAGGGCCTATCTCCAATTGAAGAGCCCCACCTACCTGAGCGGCGCCCAATCGATGTCGAATTCGACCATTAGCGGAAGGTCCCGCATTCAGGCGGTCATCTGCAAGAAGGGACAGCGCCGCTGTAGCGTCGTGCAGATGAACAAAGGAGGGAGATAGATACTAGGTCGCGTCCCTCGCGGATAACCGGCGCGCCCATCCCCGGTCACCTGGGTGGGACGGGCGCGATCACTTCCACCTCGATCGGGAAGGCGCGGTCGCGGTTCGCGCGCTCAGCCCGGCCAGGGTGATCGCGTCCCAACGACGCGGTGGGCGGGGCCTCGGCCGGCGGTGGCGCGAGGTGGGGTGTGGGGGGCGGGAGAATGGAAGGGTGTATTTCGCCCATGTCGGAGGCAGGCTGGCCACCGGGCTGCGGGATGTGACCACCGACCTCGGCGCCCTCGACGGGACCGGCTGGTGGGCCGTCGTGGTGACCTACGAGGGCAAGGTCACCTGTGCCCGTTTCGACGAGGTGCGCCCGGCGCCCCTTCCTGCGGCCTCCGGGCCCTGGCCCGCCTCGCTGCGCTGGACCAGCTCACTCGACCAGCGGGGGTACGAGGACGGCGTACGGCGCATCCGGGACTACATCGGGCAGGGAGCGGTCTACCAGGCCAACCTGTGCCGGGTCCTGTCCGCCGAGATCCCGCTCGACGCCGACCCGCTGGTGCTGGCCGGACGGCTGGCGCGGGGCAATCCCGCGCCGTACGCCGCCACCGTGCGCGTGCCGGGCCTGACGGTGGTCTCCGCCTCGCCGGAGCTCTACCTGTCCCGCGCGGGGAACGTCGTCGAGTCCGGGCCGATCAAGGGTACGGGCGTGACCGCGGACGACCTGCTCGAAAAGGACTACGCGGAGAACGTGATGATCGTCGACCTGGTGCGCAACGATCTCGGCAGGGTGGCCGAGGTTGGCTCCGTCACGGTTCCAGCCCTTTGCGCCGTGGAGGAGCATCCGGGCCTCGTACACCTGGTTTCGACCGTTCGCGCCACGCTTGAGGAGGGGTGCGGGTGGCCCGAGCTCTTCTCGGCGACCTTCCCGCCCGGTTCGGTGACCGGTGCGCCCAAATCCTCGGCGCTACGTATCATCAATGAACTCGAACCTGAGCCCCGGGGGCCGTACTGTGGGGCAGTGGGCTGGGTCGACGCGAGCAGGCGCGAGGCCGCGCTGGCCGTGGGAATCCGCACGTTCTGGATCGAGCGCGACCTCATCCGCTTCGGCACGGGAGCGGGCATTACTTGGGGCTCCGATCCGGGGCGCGAGTGGCGCGAGACCGAGTTGAAGGCGTCCCGGCTCATCGCTCTGGCCTCCGGGAGGGCCTGACGGCCGTCCCGGCTCCGGCCGGTGAGGCACAGCCGGCACCACCTCGCAAGAATGGGAGATCTCTAGATGAATGTTCCGGTCTGGGTCAACGGGGAACTGATCGATCCCACGCAGGCCAGCGTCTCCGTCTTCGACCACGGGCTGATGGTCGGGGACGGCGTTTTCGAGACCATCAAGTGCGTGAACGGCGAGTCGTTCGCGCTCACCCGGCACCTGGACCGTCTCAAGCTCTCCGCTGAGCGTCTCGGCCTGCCGGCGCCCGACGTCGACGCGATCGCCGACGGCGTGCGGGCCTGCCTGGCGGAGGCGCCGCCGTGGCCGCTCGGCCGCATCCGCGTCACCTACACCAGCGGCAACGGCCCGCTCGGCTCCGACCGTGGCAACCAGGGCACCAGCGCCATCGTGATCGTCGGAGCGCAGGCGCCGTTCCCCGAGACGGCCGGCGTGACCGTGGTCCCGTGGCCGCGCAACGAGCGAGGGGCGCTCGCCGGGGTGAAGAGCACCTCCTACGGCGACAACGCCAAGGCGCTGGCGTACGCCAAGGAGCGCGGGGGCCAGGAGGCCATCTTCGAGAACCTCGCCGGCAACCTCTGCGAGGGCACGGGCAGCAACATCTTCATCGTCAGGGACGGCCACCTCATCACGCCGACCATCGCCTCCGGCTGCCTGGCCGGCGTGACACGCGCGCTGGTGCTCGAATGGCACGGCGGCGAGGAGGCCGACGTGCCGATCTCCGCCCTGTACGAGGCCGACGAGGCGTTCCTCACCTCCACGACCCGCGACATCCAGCCGATCAGGCTCGTCGACGACACGGTGCTCGCCACCGCGCCCGGCCCCGTCACCGCCAAGGCGATGCGTGTCTTCGCGGAGCGGAGCGCGGCCGACGTCGACCCGTGATCACTCCGGGTACGACACCTGGGTCTGGGCGTTGAGCTCGTCCAGCTTGACGGCCTTCGCCGGATCGGTGAGCGGATCGTCGATCGCGATGACGTCCAGGCCCTTGGTGATGTCGCTGGAGTAGATGTAGCCGTTGTAGTAGTACGCCGACCACGAGCCGCCCAGCTGCGGCTCCCCTGAGGTGTTCAGCGGGCCCCGGTCGACGTACGCGATCTCCTTGGGGTGGTCGGGGTCGGTGAAGTCGATCACCGACACCCCGCCCTGGTACCACCCCTGGACCATGATGGTCTTGCCGGGCACGGGAAGCAGCGAGCCGTTGTGCGCGACGCAGTTCTCGGTCTCGGTCTGGTGGCGCGGGATCTTGAAGTACCCCCTGCGCTGGAGCTTGCGGTCCCCGGTGATGTCGTACACCGCGTCGGCGCCCCGGGTTGGCCCGGTCTTGGCGTCGCAGGTCGGGGCGATGCCGCCGCCCAGCTCGTCGGAGAAGATCACCCTGGTCGCGTCGTTGGTGAACGTCGCCGAGTGCCAGACGGAGAAGTTCTCGGTGTCGGTGATCTCCTGGAGCACCCTGGGGCGCGTCCTGTCGGAGATGTCCATCAGGATGCCGTTCCCGAGGCAGGCCCCCGCGGCCAGATCCTTCTCCGGGTACACCGTGATGTCGTGACATCCGCTGGTCGCGCCCGGCTGGGACTCGTCGTCGCCGTCGGTGAACAGCACCGGCTGGGCGACGATCTTCGCCTGGGCGGGGTCGCTCACCGGGACCTCGATGATCGCGATGGAGTCGTGGGGCGGCTTGCAGTACTTGGCCTCGGGCGAGGGGCCGAACGACGAGACGTACAGGTAGACCTTCGCGGCGTCCTTGCCGGGCACCAGCGTGTGGGTGTGCGAGCCACAGGCCGTGGCCAGGGACTTCAGGTAGCGGGGGTGGGTCTTGTCGGAGATGTCGAAGATCCGGATGCCTTCCCAGCCCGCGTCCAGGTCGCCGCGGCGGCTCTGGCAGGTCTCGTTGTCCCGGGGCTCGTCCACCGACAGGAAGAGCAGGTTCCCGGTGACGGAGATGTCGTTCTGCCCGCCGGGACAGACCACCCGCGTGACGACCTTCGGCTTGGCCGGGTCGGTGATGTCGTGGATCGTGAAGCCCTCGTAGTTGCCGACGTAGGCGTAGTTCCCCTGGAAGGCCAGATCGGTGCCCCAGGCCTCCTCGCCGTCGAACGGCGCGGACAGCGGGACGTTGGCCACCAGCCTCGCGTTGGCGCTGTGCCGCACCCCGTCCGATGTGGAGCCCTCGGGGGACGACGACGCTATCGAGTCCGCGGGGGCGGGTGCCGGATCACCGGCACAGCCCCCGAGAAGGAGAACCACGCCCGCTAGAGAAGCGAACGCCCCGATCCGCCACGTGCCCACAATGCCCCCTGTTATCCGGTGAATTTGGGAATGTGCCCCAGTATGGAAGCTATGGTGATCCGGCGCCGCACGTGCGGGCTTTTTGTAACGGTTGTGCTGGGATCCGGGCTGGCTTCCCTGCTGACGGGCTGCACGAGCGAGGATCCCGGGCACGGCTCGCCCATCGTGGCGGGCGGCGGCGCCCCGGTGATCATCCCGGGCGCGCCGGGAGACGCCGGACGCAGGGCCACGCCGGGTGAGCACGTCGGCCGGTCGGAGTCACGGCCGTCCGCCGCCGACGTCCTGTTCACGGAGCGGATGATCCCGCACCACCGGCAGGCCCTGGAGATGGCGGACCTCGCTCCCTCCCGGACCTCGACCCCCGGCGTCCTGCGCATCTGCGAGCGCATCGCGGTGGGGCAGCGGCCGGAGGTGGGCGTGATGTCGCGCTGGCTGCTGGCGCTCGGCCGAGCCGTGCCCGCGGAGCACCCCGCGCACGCGGCGTCGCCGGGCGAGGAGGGGTACGGCATGGCGAGCCTGGGGGAGATGAACCGGTTGCGCTCGTCGCGCGGTGCCGCTTTCGACGCGCTGCTCCTGCGGTTGATGATCAGACATCACGAGGGCGCGGTGAAGATGGCGGGGGAGGAGCTCTCTGGCGGTACCGACCAGACCATACGGAAGATGGCCCAGGATGTTGCCTCCGGCCAGCGCGTGGAGGTCGAAAGAATGCGGAAGCTCATGAAGTGACAAGGCGTACGCCCCCGGAGGGGACCATCGGGCATCCGGCCCGGTCTTCGGTCAGGAGCTCCACAGCATGTTCGACAGCTCGTCGTCGAGGTCCATGAAGTCGGTCTCGCGGCCGGCGGCCACCAGGTCGTACGTGCGGTGCAGGAACTCGGTCAGCGGTGGCAGCGGCACCTCGAAGAGCGCCTGGCCGAAGGGCGAGGTGAGGCTGATGTTCAGCGTGCGCTCGCCGTCGGCCCGCGCGGGCCACACCTGGACGTCGCCGTCTCCCACCCGCCGGACGATGCCCACGGTCAGCAGCTCGCGGGCGAAGATCCACTCGACCGGTTCGTCGTTCCCCACGTGGAAGGCCATCCTGATGGCGTACGGATCGTCGGCCGTATAGCTCAGGCCTGCCAGCAGGGGGACGGTGGTACGGTCGGGGACCACAAGTCGAAGGCCCAGCTCGGCAGAGACGGTGGCGTTCATCGTCAGCCAAACCTTTCGTCGGTGGGTCCCCTCGCGGGGCTTTGGGTTGCGGTGCTCTGAAGGACTTCGCTCGGAGCTATGTCTGCGAAACGAAGGAACCTCCAGGAGAGATTCCGCTCCTGAGCCCTTCTGTAACGCATATCACAGCGCGACATTTATGCCTCTACCTGGTCAAACATCGCTTAGAGGCGCCTGTTTGCAAGGGTTTTGCGTGTCGTTCCTGCCGTCCTACGGGGCATCTACGGGTGTCTCGGGGTAAAGATCATAAGTGGTGCGATTCGGATGAGTATGGGGCATGACGATGCTATGACAACAGAGCGCCACGCCGCCGGACTCCTGAGAACCTTTCGTGATCCAGTTGTCTGACCGCTTCGCCAGCACCCCCGAGAGTGAGGTATGGTTTTCCCCGTCGGGCAAGGTCCTCCGAGCGGGGATTCCGGCACAGGAGGGCGATTAGCTCAGCGGGAGAGCGCTTCGTTCACACCGAAGAGGTCACTGGTTCGATCCCAGTATCGCCCACCATCCGCAAGGCCGCTTCCCATCGAGGGAAGTGGCCTTTTTGGATCTTCTGGATCCTCGTGCCTCCAGGGGGAGCCGGCCGGAAACTTTCACCGGGCCTCCGGGCGTGGAAGGACGTACGGGTCTTCCCGTCCGGCGAAAGCCGCAGGTGGGAGCCCCGCACGCGTGAGCGGCGACGTCCCCTCGCCCTAGGGGCGCCGCCGGGTCGTTGACGAGGGGTACCCCAGACCGGATTCTGGGGTGGGCGTCGTCCGGCCCCCCGATCAAGGGAGCGACGAGGCCCGGCGCTCCGGACACCGGCGAGAGCCCGCGCGGACGCGGGCCAGAGGCACTCTGCGGTTTCCCGATCTCGTGCCGCACGGATCCCTGCACGTGCGCCGTTCCACCTGCGCGTACCCGACCCCTGATCTCCGTCGGGTCCCCGGCTACACTCGTTGGTCACTCAACGTGACCGTTCGGCCACTCTCGCCAACCGGGCGGCTCCGGTCGCACTCCCGCACGGTCACCGTCGCCCGTGTGACGGTGACCGGTGCGCCCCACCACCAGACCAAGAGGTGATCTCATGAACGTCGACCGGTTCGGCGGACCGGCACTCTCGCTGTTTCGCGTCGTCACGGGCCTGCTGTTCCTGTGCCACGGGCTGGCGTCGGTCTTCGGCGTGTTCGGCGGAAGTCGTGGCACGGGCCAGCCCATCCCGTTCGGCACCTGGCCCGGATGGTGGGCCGCGCTCATCCAGGTGGTCTTCGGCACGCTCGTCCTCATCGGGCTCGCCACCCGTGTGGGCGCGCTGCTGTCGTCCGGATCCATGGCGTACGCGTACTTCGTCGTGCACCAGCCCGCGGCCCTGCTGCCCCTCAACAACGGCGGCGAGCTGGCCGTCCTGTTCTGCTGGTCGTTCTTCCTGGTCGCCGTGCTCGGTCCGGGCAGGTGGTCCCTGGACGCGGCGATCCGCCGTCACCGCGCGGGCGGGCTCGGCGCGTACGCCCCGGCTCCCGCGCGGGTGAGCCCGTGAAGGAGGGGACCCCTACACGCACGAGAACCCCTAGTGGTGACCCGTTCCGAGCGCTCTTAGGTTAGATTCCTGATGGCAGGTTGAAGAAACCCGAACCGCCAGTGATGACCGAAGTTGGGATGCGAGGCTTTGGGATGAGCAGGCGTGTTCGGGTTCTGCATCGGAGAGGGCGCATGAGGGCTTTGCGGGCCGCGGGTGAGCTGGAAGACGAGCACGTCCTGGATCATCGGCAGGCCGGGCCCACGGTGTTCCGGATGCTCGTCGGAGCGCAGCTGCGCCGGTTGCGCGAGGCCCGTGAGATCACCCGGAGCGCCGCCGGCTACGCGATCCGCGCGTCCGATACCAAGATCAGCCGCTTGGAGCTGGGCCGCACCGGCTTCAAGCCGCGTGACGTGGCCGACCTGCTGACCCTGTACGGCGTGACCGACGAGGCCGAGCGCCAGGCCATGCTGTCCCTGGCCGAGCAGGCGAACACCCCGGGCTGGTGGCAGGTGTACAGCGACGTGGTGCCCTCCTGGTTCGAGGCCTACATCGGGCTGGAACAGGCGGCCAGCGTCATCCGCTCGTGGGAGGTGCAGTTCGTCCCCGGCCTGCTGCAGACCGAGGACTACGCGCGCGCCGTCATCCGCCTCGACCACACCGCGACGCGGAGCGACATCGACCGCCGCGTCGACCTGCGGATGAGGCGGCAGCGGATCCTCACCAGCCCGGGTGCCGTGAAGCTGTGGTCGGTGATCGACGAGGGGGCGCTGCGCAGGCTCGTCGGCGGGGCGCCGACGATGCGCGCGCAGATCGAGCACCTCATTGAGATGAGCGAGCTGCCGAACGTCACCGTGCAGGTGATGCCGTTCAGCTCCGGCGGCCACGCGGCGGGCGGTGGCCCCGTGACCATCCTGCGCCTCGCCGCGCACGAGCTTCCTGACGTGGTCTACCTCGAACAGCTCGTCAGCGCGGTGTACCCCGACAAGCCGGCGGAGATCCTGCACTACTGGGACGTCATGAACAGTCTCAGCGTCCAGGCGGAGCCGCCCGCCAGGACCGCCGCCACCCTGCGGCGCATCCTCGGGGAGCTGTGACCGCCCGGTAGGGCCTTCCCCCCGCCGGGGTCCACCCCGCCTACAGGCGGCAGGTGCATTGTGGGTGCCGCGCACATTTCCGCTTCCCGACGCGCGATCTAACTTTGCGTGGACCAAAGGTGTGATGGTCATCACACCGTCTCGCGGCACCCGTGAGATCGGTCCTCGTGGAAGGAGCGGTCAGATGAAGCGCTTCCTGTACTCGTCCCTCACGCTGCTGGTGGGCCTGGTGTCCTTGGTCGCGACGCTCCAGCTGACCATGGGCAGCGCCAGCGCGGCCTCCCTCACCAAGGTCACCGGCTTCGGGTCCAACCCCGGCGGCCTGAACATGTGGGTCTACCGGCCCGACGGCCTGCCCGCCAACGCTCCGATGGTCGTGGCTATGCACGGGTGCACCCAGACGGCGAACGACTACTACTCCAACTCGGGCTGGAAGAAGTACGCGGACCTGTACCACTTCGCCGTGGTCTTCCCCGAGCGGATCGACTCCGGCACGTTCCCCTCCAACTGCTTCCAGTGGTTCCAGGAGGCGCACATCGCCAGGGGTCAGGGCCAGGCGCTCTCCGTCGCGCAGATGGTCGGCTTCGCGACCCAGACCTACCACCTGGACGCGAAGAGGGTCTACGTCACCGGCCTGTCGGCGGGCGGCGCGATGACCGCCGTCATGCTGGCCACCTACCCCGACCTGTTCGCGGCCGGTTCGGTGGTGTCCGGCCTGCCGTACCGCTGCTCCCCGCCCGCCTCCACCACCACCTGCCAGTACTCCGGTGTGGACAAGACCCCCAAGGCCTGGGGCGACCTGGTGCGCGACGCCCACCCCGGTTACACGGGCCCGCGTCCGAGGGTCGCCATCTGGCACGGGCAGTCGGACGCGGTCGTGGTGCCGAAGAACGGGCTCGAACTGCGCGACCAGTGGACCGACGTCCTCGGCGTCTCGCAGACGCCCGCCTCGACCGAGTCACTACCGGCCGGCACGACCCTGGAGAAGTACGGCAACGACGCGGTGCGCCTCTACAAGATCGCGGGTGCGGGGCATGGTACCCCCGTAGACCCGGGCGGCGCCGCAGACCAGTGCGGGACCGCCGGCGCCTACTTCCTCGACAGCATCTGCTCGGCCTACCGTGACGCCGCCTTCTTCGGGCTGGACGGCTCCGGGCCGACGCCGACCGCCACCCCGACGGTCACCCCCACCGTCACCCCCACCCCCACCGTCACCCCGACGGTGCCGCCCGTCTGCGTGACGGCCAGCAACTACGCCCACACCACGGCCGGACGGGCTCACCAGTCCGGCGGCTCGACCTACGCCAACGGCTCCAACGACCCGATGGGGCTGTGGAACACCTTCACCACCCACACGCTCAAGCAGACCGGGCCCGGCTACTGGGTCGTCGCGGACGGTCAGTGCTGAGAGCCCGGAGACGCGGAACCCCGTGTCCACCCGGCGGGATGGCCGTCCGGGCGGGTGGACACGGGGAAGTCCTCGTCGTGGGGGAACGGGGTCACGAGCCGGTGCCGTCGCAGGCGTGGGAAACGCCGCGGAGGGCCTCCCGGCGGTGCCGGTACTCGTCGCCCCGTGGCGCCAGATTGGTGCTGAGACTGCGATTGCTGAACGGGAACCGACGCCTTTCCCTATTGCCATGAGACGGCGGAATTGAAGCCTTTACCTCATGCTGAGGTGGCGCCCTTCATGTCCGGGTACCGACAGTATTGCGGAGCGGAAGCCGTGCCTTCGCCCACCGAAAGCGGTGATTCAGCGGTGGGCGTACGGCCTTCGGTGTACCAGCGAAGAGGGAGCCAAAGAATGATCAGTGACAACCTGTGGACATACCGGCCGGACGTTTACGGCCACGACCAGACGATGGACATCGCTGGCTTCGACGTGGAGGCCGTGGACGGCAAGATCGGGTCCGTCGACGAGGCCAGCAACGTGGTGGGCGAGAGCTACATCGTCGTCGACACCGGGCCGTGGATCTTCGGTAAGAAGGTCGTCCTCCCCGCCCTCGTCGTCACCCAGATCAACCAGCCGGACCGCAAGGTCTACGTCGCCCGCACCAAGCAGGAAATCAAGAACGCCCCGGAGTTCGACCAGAAAGCGTACAAGGACGCCGGGTACCGGGCGAGGCTCGCCGGATATTACGGAAATCTCCCCGGCGTCAGGTAAACGCCTTCACGCCGATGGGTCGTTCGCGTCCGCGCGGGCGGCCCATCTCCGCGTTCGCCGCACCGCGTGAATCCTTCCGCAGCAAATAAGGTATTTAGCCGTATATGTCCCCATAGGTGATTCGCGTCGCGCGGCGCGGACCCCTGTTCGCGCCCGCGCCGGGGCGGCCGGACGGTCGACTGCGAGGAGAGGGGCCCTGACCGGCGTGACCGGTGATCGGCGACCGGTCTCGCTCGGCCCTCGGGCCCCTCTCCGGCAACATGGCCCCGAGACGAGTGGCGATGGCCATCCGGCACGAAAGCCATCGCACCGCTACCGCCTCAGGACTGTCAGGCGCAGTTAACATTGGATGTCTTGGGACGTCAAGAGGCCTCCCGCCAGGTGTGTTCGTGGGTGGAATCTAGCGTCAGACGGTGACATGCCCCGCCACCAGCGACGTTGTCGCGACAAATGATCACGAGGGTGCGTCGTGGGGAAGCTGGTGAACATCGGATGTGTCCGCATTGTTAAATGATCCGATGTCTATCCGGTTTCGATGTGTCCAGACGGTGTCGACACGCTTGACGCTTCCGTTCGGACATGCCAAAGTTTCGTCGACAGCGGCGAAAGTACGTGGCAAACCTTTCGACTTTCCCCCAGGTGCGGCGGCGCGCTCCTCCCATCGCGAAGGAATCCGTCATGGACGTGCATCCGCTCACCCCCCGGCTCAAATCTCCCTCGCCCCTCCACGCACGCGTGTCCCGCGTGCTCCTGCGGGCCGCGCTCGCGCTGGCCGTCATGCTGACGGGGATCCTGTCCGTCCCCGTCGCGGCGTCGGCCGCGCCCCTCACCAAGATCCTCGTCTTCTCCAAGACGGCCGGCTTCCGGCACTCGTCCATCCCGAACGGCATCGCGGCGATCCAGCGGCTCGGCACGGCCAACGGGTTCACGGTGGTCGCGACGGAGGACGCCGCGGCCTTCACCACGGCCAACCTCGCGCAATACCAGGCCGTGGTCTGGCTCTCGACCACTGGCGACGTCCTGAACGCCGCCCAGCAGACCGCGTTCCAGTCCTACATCGCGGCGGGCGGCGGCTACGTCGGCATCCACGCCGCCGCCGACACCGAGTACGACTGGCCCTGGTACGGCGGCCTGGTGGGCGCGTGGTTCAGCTCCCACCCCGCGACCCAGCAGGCGACGGTGCGCGTGGAGGACAGGTCCAACGTCTCCACCTCGCACCTGGCGCCGACCTGGACCCGCACCGACGAGTGGTACAACTACCGGTCCAACCCGCGCGCGAACGTCAAGGTGCTGGCCGGCCTCGACGAGACGTCCTACACGGGCGGCACCATGGGCGACCATCCCATCACCTGGTGCCAGAACTACGGCGGCGGCAGGTCCTGGTACACCGGCCTCGGGCACACCGAGGAGTCCTACGCCGACCCGGCCTTCACGACGATGGTGCTCGGCGGCATCCAGGTCGCGGCGGGCGCCAAGCCGGCCGACTGCCGGCCCGAGACCGGCTACACCCCGCTGTTCGACGGCACCCAGACGACCCTGAGCAAGTGGCGGCAGGCCGGCCCCGGCGGCTTCACCCTGGCGAACGGCACCCTCACCTCCTTCGGGGGCATGGGTCTGCTCTGGTACCCGGTCAGCACGTTCGGCAACTACTCCCTCAAGCTCGACTGGATGATGCCGGGCGACGACAACGGCGGAGTGTTCATCGGCTTCCCCGACCCGCAGGGGGACCCGTGGAAGCCGGTCGACGCCGGGCATGAGATCCAGATCGACGCCACCGACGCCGACCCGACCCGCACGACGGGTAGCGTCTACAGCTTCAAGGCGCCCGACTCGGCACTGCGCGCCGCGGCGCTCAACCCGCCGGGCTCGTGGAACACCTACGAGATCGGCGTGCACGGGCAGCGGGTCGAGATCTACCTCAACGGCGTCAAGATCAACGACTACACGAGCACCCGGGCCATCGCCAACGGGTACATCGGCGTGCAGAACGACGGGGACGGCGCGGACATCAACTACCGCAACATCCGGATCAAGCAGGACACCGTCGCCGTGACCGACCTGGCACGGGGCCGCCCGGTCACGGTCTCCAGCGTAGAGCCCGGCAGCCCGCACGCCGGCGCCAACGCCGTCGACGGCAACGCCACGACCCGCTGGGGCAGCGCCTACTCGGACCCGCAGTGGATCACGGTGGACCTCGGCGCCACGCGCACGATCGACCGTGTCAAGCTGACCTGGGAGACCGCGTACGGGAAGGCCTACCAGATCCAGACCTCGCCCAACAACACCACCTGGTCGACGATCTACTCCACCACCACGGGGGACGGCGGCACCGACGACGTGGCCGTCACCGGAACCGGCCGCTACCTGCGGATCTACGGCACCCAGCGGGCCACCCAGTGGGGCTACTCCCTCTGGGACCTCAACGTCTACGGCAGCTGAGCAGCCGAACCCCCGGCCTTCACACCCCCCTGGAGTCTTCGTGCCATCTTCAGCGCGCCTTCGCAAGGTCGTCGGCGCCGTGGTGCTCGCCCTGGTCGCCACCGCCACGGCGGGAGCGGCGGGCACCACCAGCGCCTCGGCCTCCACCCCCTCGTCCCTGTCCGCGTCGTCTTCGTCCATCGCCCTCGCCCCGCCCCCGACGAGCGGTTTCGAGAAGGTGAAGCTGGACGGCGGCCTGTCGATGGGCGAGCCCATCGAGCTGTCGGTGCTGCCCGACGGCAAGGTCCTGTACATCAACCGCGGCTCCACCTCCGGCGGCGGCCAGGTACGTCTCTACAACCCGTCGACCAAGGCCACCACGGTCGCCCTGACGCTCCAGCTCGACGCCCGGTTCGAGGACGGGCTCATCGGCATCACCCTGCACCCGCAGTTCGCCACCAACCGCTGGGTGTTCCTCTTCTACTCGCCGAAGGTGACCCCGCTGGTCAACCGGATCTCGCGGTTCACCTTCAACACCTCGACCAACGTCCTCGACCCCGCCAGTGAGGACATGATCATCGAGTGGCCGACCGAGCGCGACCTGTGCTGCCACTCGGCCGGGTCGATGACGTGGGACTCGAACGACAACCTGTACTTCGCCGTCGGGGACAACACCAACTCCGGGGGCGATTCGGCCGGCATGGCGCCGATCGACGAGCGGACGAGCCGCAGCCCCCAGTACGACGCCCAGCGCACGGCGGGCAACACCAACGACCTCCGGGGCAAGATCAACCGGATCCACCCGGAGAGCAACGGCACCTACACCGTCCCGGCGGGCAACCTGTTCCCCACGGGCACGGCGCAGACCCGGCCCGAGATCTACATCATGGGCACGCGCAACCCCTACCGGATCTGGGTCGACAAGCAGGCGGCCAACACCCTCTACTGGGGAGAGGTCGGACCGGACGCCGGGGCCACCATCGCCAACCGGGGTCCGGCGGCGTACGACGAGTTCAACCGCGCCACCGGTCCGGGCAACTACGGCTGGCCGTACTGCGGAGGGCCGAACGTCGCCTACAACGACTGGGACTTCGCGGCCAACGCCCCCCGCGGGTGGTTCCCCTGCGGGGGCTCGGCGGGACCGGTGAACAACTCGCCGCGCAACACGGGCCTTCAGCAGCTTCCCGCCACCAAGCCCGCGCTGGTCTGGGAGCAGCACGGCGGCAGCAAGGAATGGCCCGCCCTGGACAACCCGGGCGGCTGCGGATCGCCCAACCACACCGAGGTCTACCACTACAACGCGAGCCTCAACTCACCCAACAAGTGGCCCGCCTACTACGACAACAAGTGGCTGATCTCCGAGTACTGCCGTAACTGGATCAAGGAGGTCCAGTTCAACAACGGCAACCCGTCAACCGGTACCCCGACCGTCATCGACCCGGTCCTCGCGGGCATGAACCTCGTCCACCCGATCGACATGGAGTTCGGCCCCGACGGCTCGCTGTACCTGCTGGAGTACGGCAGCGGCTACTTCTCCGGCGCGGCGGACGCCGGCCTGTACAAGATCAACTATGTCCAGGGAGGCCGCTCGCCGATCGCGGTGGCCTCGGTCGACAAGGACAACGGCCTGACCCCGCTCACGGTGGCCTTCTCCAGCGCCGGCAGCTCCGACCCCGACGGCGACCCGCTGACCTACGCCTGGGACTTCGACAACAACGGGACCACCGACTCCACGGCGGCCAACCCCTCCTATATCTACACCACCAACGGCGACAAGCGGGCCCGGCTGACGGTCAACGACGGCACGGGACACAGCGGAACGGCGCTGGTCCCCGTCGTCGTGGGCAACAACCGCCCGACGCTCTCGCTGTCGGGCCTTCCCGCCGGAGGCACCTACAGCTGGGGCGACGACCTGACCGCGACCGCGGGGGCCACCGACCCCCAGGACGGCACCGTGCCCTGCGCGAGCGTCGTCATCCGGGCCGCCCTCGGGCACCAGGAGCACGCCCACGAGGAGGGACAGGGCACCGGCTGCGGGTTCACCGTGAACACCGGTCCCATCCACGCGGGGCTCGACGCGGTGCAGTTCTTCGTCATGCGCTCCTCCTACACCGACAAGGGCGCCTCGGGCACCGTGGCGCTCACAGGGGAGAAGGAGATCACGCTCTGGCCCAAGCAGTGGCAGGCCGAGCACTACGTCCAGCTCAACGGCCCCAAGGTCGTCGACCAGGCCGCGGCCGAGGGCGGCAAGCGGCTCGGGGACATCCAGAGCGGTGAATGGGTCAAGCACCACGCCGTCAGCCTGAAGGGCATCACCGGGATCAAGGCACGCGTCTCCTCGGCCAACGCGGGCGGCACCCTGTCGTTCCGCTTCGACTCGCCGACAGGCCCCGAGGTCGCCCGCATCGCGGTGGCCGGCACCGGCGGCTGGGACAACTACGTGGAGCTCACCGCGCCGGTCACCAAGCCCGACGACGGCACGCACGACCTCTACATCGTGTTCAGCGGCGTCAACACCGGCACCAACGCCCTGTACGACATCGACAGTTACACCTTCACCGGTCCCGGTGTGAGCGCGCCTCCCACCGGCACCAGCGACCTCGCGCGGGGCCGCCCCACCACGGTCTCCAGCGTGGAGGACGGCAAACGTGCTGGTCGGCGCGAACGCGGTGGACGGCAACGCGGCCACCCGCTGGGGCAGCGCGTACACCGATCCGCAGTGGATCACGGTGGACCTCGGCGCGTCGCACTCGATCAACCGGGTCAGGCTGAACTGGGAGGCCGCCTTCGCGCGGGCCTACCAGGTGCAGACCTCGCCGGACAACTCCACCTGGACGACGGTCTTCTCCACCACCAGCGGTGACGGGGGCGTCGACGACCTCACCGTCACCGGCACAGGGCGCTACGTGCGCGTGTACGGCACCCAGCGGGCGCTGTCGCCGTACGGCTATTCCCTGTGGGATCTCAACGTGTACGGTACCTGACCAGCGGATCCAGGTGAGCCCCGACCGGGCGTGATGCGGCCTTCCGGCCCGGCTCACGCCCGGATCACGCCCGGTTCGGGCATACCGGACAATTCGGATGATCGGCCATCATTTTGCACAGATCACCGTGACCTAGCTCTCCGCATGGGTATGGCGACATTGATCCGTTCCGCATAGGAAATCGGAAGGCGGTGAGGTCATGACCAGACCGACCGGCCTGGAGGCGCATCCCGACATTGTCGCGATGCGGGCCAAGTACGAACGTGCGGGTTCCAGCACGGCCGCACAGGTGATCGATGGGCTGACGCTTCTCGCAGGGCTCTACCTTGCGATATCGCCATGGGTGGTGGGGTTCAACGGCCTGTCCCGGCTCGCGGTGAGCAACATGGTCACCGGGCTGGCGCTGGCCGCTCTCGCTCTGGGGTTCGCGTCGGCCTTCGGCCGGACCTACGGGCTGACGTGGATCGTACCGATCCTGGGAGTCTGGACGATCCTGTCACCCTGGATCATTCGATCGCACACGACCGGGTCGATCTGGAACAACGTCATCACCGGCATCATCATCCTGCTGCTCGGGCTGGGTGCCATGGCGGTGGGGACCCGGAAGATGCCCACGAGGTAGTGAGGGGGCCGCCTCAGGGTGTGGCGGTGTGCCCGCCACACCCGCTGTGTGAGCAGGTCCGCCGCCCTTCCGGGGCGGGTCGTCCTGTTTGCGGCGCGCGGCGCGGGTAGGGGGAGCCACGTGACGGTGGAACTGCGGCAGAGCAACCCCGCCGAACCGGGGATCCGCCGCAGGCGCCGGGGACGCGGCTTCAGTTACGAGTGGCCGGACGGCAGACCGGTGACCGGGCGCCGCGCCGTGGAGCGGATCAGATCGCTCGGCATCCCTCCCGCGTGGAGAGAGGTGTGGATCTGCCGCTCCGCCGACGGCCATATCCAGGCGGTCGGCACCGACACGGCAGGACGCCGCCAGTACCGCTACCACGATGTGTGGCGGGAGGAGCAGGACCGCGCGAAGTTCGACCGTGTGTGCGAGATGGCGCGGCGGCTCCCGGCCTTCCGCGAGCGCGTCGACAAGGATCTCCAGGGGCGCGGCCTGACACGCGAGCGCGTGCTGGCCGCCGCGGCCCGGATGCTCGACATCGGCTTCTTCCGGGTGGGCGGCGAGGAGTACGACTCGTACGGGCTGGCCACGCTGCGCATGGAGCACGTTACCTGCGGTAGGGGGCTGGTCACCTGCGTCTACCCGGCCAAGGGCGGCAAGAGGCGGGAGGTGGAGTTGGTCGACGCGGACGTGTGCCAGGTCGTCACCTCCCTGCACAGGTCGGGGGAGGACTGCGAGCTGCTGCGCTACAAGGACGGCGGGCAGTGGGTCGACGTGCGCAGCGAGGACATCAACTCCTACCTGCGCGAGACCCTGGACTTCGAGGTGTCGGCCAAGGACTTCCGCACCTGGCACGCGACCGTGCTGGCGGCGGTGGGCCTCGCGGTCTCCTCGCGTGCGCGCAACCGCACCGGCAGGAAGCGGGCGGTGAGCCGCGTCATGAACGAGGTCGCCGACTACCTGGGCAACACGCCGGCCGTCGCCCGGGCCTCCTACGTCGACCCGCGGGTCATCAAGTCCTACGAGAGGGGCCAGACCATCGAGAGGGCGCTCACCGAGCTCGGCGCCGACGCCGGCTTCGGGCAGCTCGCCACCCACGGTGGCGTGGAGCGGGCGGTGATCGCCCTGCTCCGCCGTTCATAGCCGCTCCCGTCCGGCGCTGTCCGCCGGGGCCGGGGCAACAAGAGGGGAACCGCCATGACCGACCTGAAGGAAGCCCGGGCGATCGCCAACCCGTACGCCTCCCAATCGACCGCCGAGCTGATCAGGCACCTGTCCGAGGAGGTGTCCCGGCTCGTCCGGGACGAGATCCGGCTGGCGACCATGGAGCTCACCCGCAAGGGCAAGAGGGCGGGGCGGGGCGCCGGACTGCTCGGCGGCGCCGGAGTCGTCGCCCTGTACGGCGGCGGCGCGCTGGTCGCGGCGGTGATCCTGCTGATCGCCCAGGTGCTCACGCCGTGGATCGCCGCCGTGATCGTGGGGGTGGCGCTGCTGATCATCGCGGCCGTTCTCGCCGTGACCGGTAAGAAGCAGGTGGCCAAGGCCACGCCGCCGCTTCCCGAACAGGCCATCCAGAGCCTCAAGGCCGACGTCGACGCAGTGAAGGAGAGTGCGCACCGATGACCGAGACCGACCCCGCCGGAGCCCCGGACCGGCCCACCGCCGGAGAGGTGGGCATGCACCGGCAGGAGCCGGGAACGGCGACCCCCGAGTCCGCGGGGCCGTCGCTCAACGTCCCCGAGGTCCACGCGCCCCCGAAGCCGTACGTCAAACCCGTGGTCAGCCACGGCAAGGGCGACCCGCTTGCCGGTCTGTCCGAGACACCCCGCAGGGCCCGCCCTGAGGTACCGCGTGAAAGGAAGCACGAGATGCGCGTATCGGAGGAGGACCGGCTGCGTGACGAGATCGTCCGCACCCGCGAGGACCTCGGCCGCACGGTCGAGGCGCTGGCGCAGAAGGTCGACGTGAAGGCGCGGGCGCAGCAGAAGATGGCCGAGACGAAGGTCGTCGCCAGGGAGAAGGCCTCCGTGATGGCCGAAAGGCTCCGCGGGGCCGCCTCGCACTCGGCGAGGGCCGCCGCCCACGGCACCGGGACGGCCCGCGACTTCGTTCCCGGGACGCTGAGAGGCGTGGCGGACCAGATCTCCCGCCGCCCGGCCGTGCTCATCGCGGTGGGAGCGGCGACCATGGCCGGGGCCGGGCTGCTGAGCCTGGCGGAGAGGCGCGCCCGTCCCACCCGCCGGGCCTGACGGCCGCGGGCGGAACGTCCCGGCGTCCCGGTCCTGACCCTCACCGGGCTCAGGATCGGGACGCCGGAGTTCTCCGGTGTGTGGCGACGGTCGGCCTGCCGGTGCTGATTGAACGGGAAACAGCAGGTCATCGTCGTCCTGTCGCGGTTGTGGCGAGAGGCGGCCCGGGGCACATGCTCCGGTGTACCGCCCTGCAGTCATGCCACACATCCCACGAGGTGCACCACATGCCGCTTCACCCCAATATCGACCCCGAGCTCGCCGCGGGGCTCCAGCACGCCTTCCTCCCGCCCGCCGACTTCGCCCGCATGTCACCGGCGGACCTGCCGGGCCTGCGCCGCCAGATGGGCGCCGCGTTCGCCGCGATGCCGCCCATCGCCGCGCCCGGGCTCTTCGTGGAGGACCGGATGGTGCCGGGGCCGGACGGCGACCCCGACATCAGGGTGCGCCTCTACCGCCCCGAGAAGACGCGCGAACCGCTGCCGTGCCTGTACTGGATGCATGGCGGGGGGATGGTCCTCGGGCTGGTGGAGATGGACGACGCGAGGATGGCGGGCTACGTCCGGGACGTGGGCTGCGCGGTGGTGTCGGTGGAGTACCGGCTGGCCCCCGAGCACCCGCATCCGGCGCCGGTCGAGGACTGCTACGCCGGTCTGGTCTGGACGGTCAAGAACGCCGAGGAACTGGGCATCGACCCCGAACGCGTCGCCGTGGGCGGGGCGAGCGCGGGAGGCGGGCTCGCGGCGGGCACCGTCCTTTTGGCACGCGACAGGGGAGGCCCGCAGGTCGCGTTCCAGCTGCTGAGCTCTCCCATGCTCGACGACCGGGGCACCACCCCGTCCAGCCGCGAGTTCGCCGAGGCGTTGGCGTGGAACCGCGACGCGAACGTGTTCGCGTGGACGGCTCTGCTGGGGGACGCGATGGGCACCGAGGACGTGTCACCGTACGCCGCGCCGGCCAGGGCGGCCGGCCTGTCGGGGCTCCCGCCCGCCTACATCGAGGTAGGGGAGCTGGAGGTCTTCCGGGACGAGTGCGCCGACTACGCCCGGCGGCTGGTCCAGGCGGGCGTGTCCACCGAGTTCCACATGTATCCGGGCGCCTTCCACGGCTTCGACGCGTTCGTCCCGGACGCCGAGCTCAGCCGCAGGGCCGCCGCCGGCCGGCTGGCGGCCCTGCGGCGGGCGCTGACGCGCATGTGAGATCGCTCATACGGAGATCGTGCCCGCCGCTCAGTCGACCTCGGCGCTGCCGCTGACCCGGAGCTTGCGCCGGGCCCGCTCGTAGAAGGTGGTGGTGCCGAGCCGCACGACCTGGCCCGCCGAGCGCACGGCCGTCACCGTGAGGCGGTCGCCGGGCGACATGCTCCCGGCCACCGAGCCGTCGACCTCGACGGCCAGCCGGCCGCTGGTGGGGAGCAGCTCCAGGGTCACCTCCTCGTCGGCCGACAGGACCAGGGCCCTGTTGAACGACGAGTGCGCGGCCGCGGGGACGACCAGGAACCCCTCGACCAGAGGGGAGACCAGGGGGCCGCCCGCGGAGAAGTTGTAGGCGGTCGACCCCGTGGCCGTCGCCACGATGACCGCGTCGGCCGCGTACCGGACGAAGGGCTGGCCCTCCACCGAGATCGCGACCGCGGAGAGCCGGTCGCCCGGTATGCGCGCCAGGGCGATGTCGTTGAACGCGGTGACCGTCGTGCCGCCCGGGAGCGTGCCCCTCACCGCCATGCGGGGCTCGACGGTGAACGCGTGGCTGTCGATGGCCGAGAGCGCCGGTGGCAGCTCGTCGACGTCGATCTCGGCGAGGAAGCCCAGCTTGCCGAGGTTCACGCCGAGAACGGGGGTGGACCGGCCGCAGACCAGCCGCATGGTGCGCAGCATCGTGCCGTCGCCTCCGAGGCTGACCAGCAGGTCGGCGCGCTCCACCAGGGTGGCGGAGTCGACCGCCACGGCGTTGCAGTCGATGCGGCCGACCTCGGCGGGCAGGCCGAGCACCGTGACGGCCCTGTCGCGCGCCCACTCGACGATCGTGTCGATGGCCTGCTTGGAGTCGCGCTGGGGGTGCAGCACCAGCCCTACGGTCTTGACCATGCCCATGGACGCAACTGTACGGGCGCCCGGAGACGGCGAGGATGGTCGTGGGCGGCGTTTCGTCAGGCCGGAGGGGCTTTCGGGCGCCCCCGCGACCGAGGCCGCCGCACTCCGCGACACGCCGGTGACGGCGGCCGGGCCTCACCGCGGCGGAGGGCCTTCGCGCCCCGGCGCCTCACCCCGGGCTGTAGGTGAGTCATCCCCTATTCGCCGCCCCCTTCTGACGGAAGAACGCCGTCCTGACCCTGAATAGCTGTAGTCCGCGCTATGTTCGGCCCTGCGTGCATGTGGTGCTCGGACCAGTTTCCGGTCCGACGCGTGATCGCCGGTTCGATGACAGACGGCTCCGCGCTCCGATAAACGGGAGGTTCGCCGGAATCGGCGGAGTTACGCCATGAGGCCGCCTATCCGTCGCACTGTTCTCCGCGTGGGAAGCGACGGAAACCGGGTATATTCTTGAGGTGTCAAACTAAGCTCTGTGAAAGGAGTGGGAGATGGCGACACAGATCCAGACGCTTCTCATCGACGACCTGGATGGCGGCGAAGCAAAAGAGACCGTGGTCTTCGCGATTGACGGCACCAGCTACGAGATCGATCTGAACGACAAAAACGCCAGCAATCTGCGCGAGGCTCTTTCGCCTTTCGTCTCCAGCGCCCGTCGCGCCGAGGGTGCCCCCGCCAGGGGTCGCAAGCGAGGCGCCCCCCAGCGGCCCTCTCGCGACAAAAGCTCGGAGATCCGGGCTTGGGCCAAGGCACACGGGCTGAACGTCAGCGAGCGTGGCCGGATCGCCTCGCACATCGTGGCCCAGTACGAAGCGGCACAGTGAATGATTAACCCGTCGCGCCCGGATTAGTCGCCCGACGAGCACGTGATCCTCCGCCTGGATCTCTCTAGCGGACCGCCTTTGTGGCGGCCGTGCTCGCACCGGGCAATGGCCGCCCGAGTGTCTGCGGCGGCCCGAGAGCGGTTCCTCTCGTCCGCAGGCCCACGCGCCTGGCCTGCGGGGTCTCGCCTCCCGGGCGCGACCGTGCCGTGGCCGTCATTCGGGCCAGGTAGTGCTGACTTCAGCGAATTTGTCTGGATGAGCACTATTCCTTACCGGCCCCGTGTGTTAGCCGCGACGACGGCCGTGCCCGTGAAGTTCCCGGGAAAACCACGGCCCGGCGCGGCGTCCCGGCCGGGCGTGCCTTTCCCCCGCATAACCCGTGCCGTACGCGGCCGATCTCCGCTTCTCAAGAGCTTCCCGGGTCCGGGACACCGAGGCGCCGGGTATGCCGGGAGTTGGCGCCCATGCCAATCCGAAAAATAATGTCGCCGGTACCGGCCACTTGACGTGCCGGCGAACCTCCGCCATTATCTCTGCCCTCCGGTGCGAACTCGCCGAGATCCGCCGGGTTCGGCCGCCCGGCGGCTCCGGCGCGAAGGGTGCCTCCCGCCCGGCGATCTCGCAATCTAATGACCGCGGCAGGCGCGGATTGTCCGGTGATTTCGCCGGGTGGGGACAATCGTGGCCCCCGGTGGAGCCTCCCGGCCCTCCGTGGCGCATTCGCCGGAGCCGTCCCCTGCCCAATCTGGGGTGTTACATGCGAACACGATAAGGCAATGCCGGGGCGAGTGTTTTGCGGGTGGACTCCGATGCGGGCCCGAATCTGCCCGCCCCTTTTGTAACCATCTGTAAGCGGAGTATGGCGGTATGTCGTGACTTTCTGACTCCTATAAGGGATAGGAGAAGCGTCGCCATGGTCATTAAGGGGTGACACGAGCCGAGCGCCGGGGGGGCCCCCCGGCCGCGCACCCCCCGGGGGCCCCCCGCACTGGGGGTAACCCCCCAGGACAACCAGCCCCCCCCCCCCCGCCCCCCCCCGCCGAAACCCCCCCCGGGGCCCCCC